>JAIQFR010000051.1 GCA_020073205.1 Terriglobia bacterium | reverse complement strand
CGCATCCTGTCCATCCGGGTGAACATCATCCGCAAGGCCGGGTCGAGGGTGATCGCGAGGATCGCCGCGATCGCCATGGCGAGGTTCTTGGTGTAGGCCAGGGGCTTGAACAGCCGCCCCTCCTGGTCCACGAGGGTGAAGATCGGCATGAACGCGACGGCGATCACGAGCAAGGAGAAGAAGACCGACGGTCCCACTTCCTTCAGGGCGTTGAGGCGAATCAGGTGGTAATCTCCCATGCGGCCCCCGGCCTCCCAGAGCTGCAGCTTCTTGTACGCGTTCTCCACCTCCACGATGGCGCCGTCCACGAGGACGCCGATGCTCATCGCGATTCCCGCGAGCGACATGATGTTGGACGTCACTCCCATGAAGTACATCGGGATGAAGGCGAGGAACACGGAGACCGGGATCGTCACGATCGGGATGATCGCCGACGGGATGTGCCAGAGGAACACGAGGATCACGAGGCTCACGATGGCCATCTCGAGGAGGAGCTCTTCCTTCAGATTGGAGATGGACCGCTCGATGAGGTCGGAACGATCGTAGGTCGAGACGAGACCGACGCCTTCCGGCAACGACGGCCGCACCTCCTCGATCTTCTTCTTCACCCGCTCGATGACGTTCAGGGCGTTTTCGCCCTGTCGCATCACGACGATCCCGCCCACCGTGTCGCCGACCCCGTCGAGGTCCACCACGCCCCGCCGGATGTCGGGGCCGAGGACCACCCGCCCGACGTCTCGCACCAGGATCGGCGTGCCTTTCCCGTTGTCGCCGACGACGATCGCCTCGAAATCGTCGATGGACCTCGCGTACCCTCGCCCGCGCACCATGTACTCGGCGCCGGTGAACTCCACCAAGCGGCCGCCCACGTCGCTGTTCCCCTGGCGGATCGCGTCGATGACCTTCTGGATCGGAATCTTGTAGGCCAGCAGTCGGGTCGGATCGAGGTTGATCTGGTACTGCTTCTGGAAGCCCCCGATGGAGGCCACCTCGGCCACCCCGGGCACGCTCTGGAGCCAGGTCCTCAGGTACCAGTCCTGGAACGACCGCAGCTCCGCGAGGTCGTGCCGGCCCGATCGGTCCACGAGAGCGTACTGGTAGACCCAGCCGACGCCCGTGGCGTCCGGGCCCAGCTCGGTCCGCACCCCTTCCGGCAGCTGCGGGAGGATCTTGTTGAGGTACTCGAGCGTCCGGCTTCTAGCCCAGTAGATGTCGGTCCCGTCTTCGAAGATCAGGTAGACGTAGGAGAAACCGAAATCCGAGAAGCCGCGAATGGACTTCACCTTCGGCGCACCCAGGAGCGCCGTGATGATCGGGTAGGTGACCTGGTCCTCCATGACGTCCGGACCACGGTCCCAGCGGGAGTAGATGATCACCTGCGTGTCGGAGAGATCGGGGATCGCGTCGAGCGGGACGCTCCTCATGGCGTGGACCGCCATGACCACGGCCACCGCGGCGAGGATCAGCACGACGAACTTGTTCCTCGCCGCGAACTCGATGATCCGTTCGACCATGAAAGCAATCCTAGTGCTTGTGCGGCTGGGGCTCAGGCGTCGTCGAGTTGGCGGCCATGGCCGCGAGGGCGGCCTTGAGCTTGGACTCGGAATCCACGAAGAAGTTCGCGGACGTCAGGACCTTCTCTCCCGGCGCGAGCCCATCGAGCACCTCGTAGCTGTCCGGTAGCCGCAAGCCGATCTTGAGGTCCCGCGGCTCGAAGGTGCCGTCCCCCTGATCCACGAAGGCGATGCTGCGGGTGCCGGTGTCCATGACCGCGCTCGCGGGGACCGCCGTCCGTTCGCCGAGATCCGCGCTCAGCGTCACCTCCGCGTACATGTCGGGCTTCAGCGTGAGGCCCGGGTTCGGGACCTCGATCCGGACTTGTGCCGTTCGCGTCGCGGCGTCGAGAACCGGGTACACGAACGCGACACGTCCCTCGATCGTCTTGTCCGGAAGGTACGCGAGCTTTAGGGTCGCCTTTTGCCCCAGGCGGACGAACGGCAGCTCGTACTCGTAGACGGACGCCAGGATCCAGACTCTCGAGAGGTCCGCCATCTTCAGGAGCTCCGTCTGCGTCTCGATCCTCTGGCCCTCGGTCACCTGGCGCTCCAGGATCGTTCCCGAGATCGGCGCGTAGAGCGTCACGGTGCGCCGAGCACGACCCGATTGCTCGACCTCGCGGATCTGGCCATCGGAGAGGTCGAAGAGCTCCAGGCGCCGGCGGGCGCTCGCCACCAGCTCGTCGCCGGAACTGGCCACCGATGGAATGCTGCTTCCGGCCGTCCGCTTCCGAGCCTCCAGGGCGACCAGGTATTCCTGCTGGGAGGCGAGCAGCTCGGGACTGAAGATGTCCACCAGCGGTTCGTCCTTGCGGACCACCTCGCCCGTCGCGTTGGCGTAGAGCTTCTCGACGTAGCCGGAGATCTTCGTGTGGACCTGTCTGAGGTTCGTCTCATCGTAGGTCACGTGGCCGACCGTTCGGAGGGTCCGCAGAAACCGGGCCCGCACGACGTCGGATGTCCGGACCCCGATGAGCTGCTGCTTCCGCGTCGTCATGCGAACGGTGGCCAGTCCCGGTACCGCGGGGGCCGCTCGCGGCGCCGTTTCCTCCGATTCCACCGGGACCCTCTCCATGCCCATGGAGTCCTTGCCCGGCTGATCCGAAACCTCGCTCGGGTTCATGGTGGACCGCCAGAGGGTCCTCTTCTTCGGGTCGGGGGCCGGTGCCGCCGCCGGGTCTTCTTCCATGGGGACGAGACGCATCCCGCAGATGGAGCAATCGCCGGGCCTCTCGGACACCACCGTCGGGTGCATCGGGCAGTGGTACCTGGCGACGCCGGCTCTCGCGGCGGCGCCCCCTTCTCCCGTCGAAAGGTGAGGGACCCCCAGCCACCCCGCACCGGCCGCGGCGATGAGGGCAACCGCTCCGAGAACCACGAGGACGCGTCGCTCACTCATGCGCATCTCCTGGAGCGCCGGCCGCCGGGTCGCCCGGCAGGACGTACTCGGCTCCGGTGAGCGGCTCCAACGCGGCCAACGCCCTTATCTTGTCCGCGTGCAGCATCTCGAGGTCGCTCTCGTAGCCGAGAAACGCGCGGAAGTCCTCGATGAGCGTGACGAATTCCGCCCGGCCGGCGGAATAGGCCGCCGCAGCCGCATCGAGCGAGCTGCGCGCCAAGGGCAGCGTGCCTTCCCGAATCAGGCGCGTCTGCTCGGATGCCCGGTCGGCTCGGGCGAGCAGGTCCCGGACCTCCGCGAGGAGCGTGACGTTGCGGTGGTCCAGGTCCCGCTCCGTGGCCTTGAGGTCATACTCGGACTGGACAATGGCTTCTTTCTGCTTGCGGTTCTTGTATAGCGGCAGCCGGATCCCGAACATCCCCATGACCATCGGGTCGAGGGATCCTCGGTCGACGTATCCCGCACCCCACATGAAGTCGGGCTTCGTGTTTCTCTTTGCGAGGCTCACGCGGTTCTCGTCCCTGCGAGTCGCTGCACGAAGCGCGGCAAGCTCCGGAGATCGATCCAGCGCGGCTTTTTCGGCGGAAGCGGGGTCGGGGCTGTCGCCGCCGGGAGCGGCGACAGCCACGCCGAGCGGCGCGTTGTCGGGAGAACCGAGAAGGGCGTTGAGCGCTGCCGCCGCACTGCGCCGCTCCTGGGCCAGACCGGCCAGCTCGACATCGACCCGAGTCAACTCGGTCTGCGCCTTGAGAACGTTCTCCAGGATACCCTGCCCGGTCTCCTGGCGAACCCTCGCCGCCTCGCGGAAGGTCGCGAGCAGCTTCCGGCTCTCTTCGAGAATCGAGGTCGTTCGGTCGATCCGGTAGAGATCGGCGTAGGCCACCTTCACCGCAGCCCGCAGGCGCAACCGCGTCGCCTCGAGTGTCCCGCTCGAGACATCGACCTCCGCCCGCGCCACGTCGCCCGCGAGGCGCAGCTTGCCCGGAAAGGGCACCTCTTGGGTCCAGGAGAAGGCCAAGTTCGACATGTCGCGCGAGCCCAGGGTGAGCGCGGTGAGCGTTTCGTTCGTGTAGGACACACTTGCCGTCGGATCCGGATACGCCTCCAACTGGGACGGGACGTGCTTGAGCGCCTCGACTCTGGCCTGCGCGGCCAGGATCTCCGGGTTCGAGGCGTCGGCCCGGTCGAGCAAGTCCGCGAGGTCCAAGATCGCGGAGGCCGCTCTTGCGGAAGACGCCGCGAATCCCAGCGCAGCCGCAACGATCAGAAGCGAGATCATCAGCTTGCGCATTCGGGGCTCCCCTAGTGGATCTCGCTCTGCAGATCGGCGAAGGTCCTGATCGTACCGCCGTGCTGGCGGGCGAACGTCTCGGCCTTGGCGCTCGAGCCGAACGCGAGCAGGCTGGGAAGGCAGCGGTCGTAGACCGTCTTCATGCAGCAGCCACGCTCGTCCCGCGGCGGAGAACCGGCGGAGGCCGTACACGGCGCGACCTCGCTTCCCTCGACGTAGAAGGCAAGCGTCGCGTCAATCCGGCCCGCGGTGTCGAAATCTCGGACGGCGAGCGAGGCCACCGGCGGGTGGGCGCCGGCGAGGTAGTGAAGGGCGCAGCGAGGGCAGCAGGTCTGGACCACGGTCCCGTCCTGATGTCGCACGTCGAAGGAGAGATTGCGGCACTCGGCCCGGCCGCATTGCTCGCAGACCTTCGCCTGGGTGGAGCAAGCCGCCGTCACCGCCGCGAGCGTGACGGTCAACAGCAAACGACAGGTCATCGGGAGCAAAAGCCTCTGCATTGCGACCTCCGGGACACCACGGAAGGTCTGCATCCGTCGTGCCACGCTGATTCGGGGCTGTTGTCCGCGAATGGACGCGCGGCCGATCTTCGGATCGTCCGACCTGCCACAGTGGCTGTCTGAAATGCTACACCCGAATCCGCGAGGGGTCCGTCCCTCAGCCGAGGCCGAACTTCTTGAGGCGGTAGATCAGCGTCTGGCGCGAGATTCCGAGGAACCGCGCCGCGCGGGTCTGGTTCCCCTGCGAGCGGCGGAGGGACTCGACGAGGAGGCCCTTCTCGACCTCTTCCAGCGAGATGCCGTCCGGCGGGATGTCCAGGCGGACCCGACCGAAGGTCGGGAGGTCGGCGAGGAGCGCCTCGGGAAGGTCGGCCTCGGACACGGAAGGCTCCCGCGAAAGGACGAGGAGCCGCTCGACGACGTTCTCGAGCTCGCGGACGTTCCCGGGCCAGGGATAGCGGTCGAATCGATCGAGGACCTCCGGTTCGAACTTCGGAATCGGCCTGCCGTGACGCTTCGCGTGCTTCAGCAGGAAGTGCTCCACGAGGAGCGGGATGTCTTCGCGGCGCTCGCGAAGGGGAGGGAGGAGCAGGGGAACGACGTTCAGCCGGTAGTAGAGATCCTCCCGGAACGCCCCCTCCTTGACCCGCGCCTCGAGATCGGCGTGGGTCGCGGCCACCAAGCGGACGTCGACGCGCACGGGGGAGGGCGCGCCGACCTTGTCCACCTCCCCCTCCTGCAGCGCACGGAGAAGTCGGGGCTGGACCGGAAGGGGCAGCTCGGCGACCTCGTCGAGGAAGAGCGTCCCCCCCGAAGCGGTCTCGAATTTTCCCCTGCGGTCCTCGGTGGCGCCGGTGAACGATCCGCGGCGATGGCCGAACAGCTCGGATTCCACGAGTCCCTCGGGAATCGCGGCGCAGTTCACCACCGCGAAGGGGCCGTCCTTCCGCCGCGACCGGAGGTGGATCGCCTTCGCCGCGAGCTCCTTCCCCGTGCCGCTCTCTCCCAGGAGCAGGACCGTCGCGTCGGAGTCCGCGGCGAGGGCCAGGTCGGACATCACGCGGCGCAGCGGCGAGGACGTTCCGACGATGCTCTCGAAGCCGCCGTGCTCCTGGACCGCCGCCCTGAGACGTCGGTTCTCGTCCCGAAGTCCGACGAACTCCAGTGCACGGCGGATCGACACGAGGAGTCGGTCCCGGGTGAAGGGCTTCTCCAGGAAATCCAGGGCGCCGAGCTGCATCGCGCGCACGGCGGTTGCGACGTCCCCGTGGGCGGTGATCACGATCGCCGCGGTGTCGGGGCGCAGCATCCTCGCGCGATCCACGAGCGTGATCCCGTCCATCCCCGGCATGAGGACGTCGGTGAGTAGGAGATCGAACGGCTCGCGCCGGAGGGTCTCGATGGCCTGCTCGCCGGTCTCGGCCCCGACCACGGCGTACCCCGCCTCGCCGAGCTGGTATTCGACCACGCGGCGCAAGCTCGGGTCGTCGTCGACCAGGAGGACCCGCGCCTGCGATCCCTCCTTCACGCGAGGCCCCGGGGAGCGGCGGGAAGGGCGAGGCGGAATCGCGCTCCGCCGTCGTCGGCGGACTCGGCGGTCAGGTGCCCGCCGTGGCTCTCGGCGATCCGGCGGGAGATCGCGAGCCCGAGCCCGGTCCCGCCGGGCCTCGTCGAGAAGAAGGGCTCGAAGATCCGCTCGACGGGTCCCTCGGGCAGCCCGTTTCCGTGGTCGCGCAAGACGATCTCGACCGACCCGGACCGCACGGCGGTGTCCACCTCGAGCGGTCCGCCGCTCGGCATCGACTGGATGCCGTTCAGCAGGAGGTTCACCATCGCCTGCTGAACCTGGCCGGGATCGGCGAGCGCCCGCGGGAGGTCGGGTGCGAGGCGAAGCTCGATCCGGACGGAGGCGCGGGCGGCGGTCTTGGCGAGCAGGTCCACGGCGGAGCGCACCGCCTCGTTCACGTCGAGGGGGCGCGGTGCCGGAGGATCGGGCCGGGCGAAATCGAGGTACTTTCCGGCGATGCCGGTGAGGCGGTCGATCTCCTTCCGCAAGATCTCCACGAACTCCCGACGGGGGTGGGTGGGCGGGTAGTCCACCTCGAGGATCTCGACCGCGCCGCCGATCGCGCCGAGAGGATTCCGAACCTCGTGGGCCATGCCCGCGGCGAGCATGCCGAGCGAGGCGAGACGGTCGGCGCGGCGGAGGGTCCCGACCGATTCCTCGAGATCGTGGAGGGCGCGGTCGCGCTCGGCGGCGGTCGCCTCGGCGTCCCGGCGGAGGGCTCGCTCCCGATCGGAGAGAGCGCCCGCGATCACCGCCACCACAGCGAACATCGCGAGCTCCAGCGCCTGGCTCATCTGGTAGGCGGCGTCGTGAGCCCAGTGCACGACGATGTGCGGAGCGTAGAGCACGGCACACCCGGCCGCCGCCACGAGTCCGCCGCGGAGCCCGAACCAGGCGCAGGCCAGGAGGATCGGAATGTAGTAGAGCCTCTGGTAGAGATTGTGGAGGAGGGTGTGCCGGGGGTCGGTGGCGTAATGGGCGAGCGTGACGGCCGCAGCCGCTCCCGCGACGACCGCTTCCCTGGCGCGTCGGACGAAACGCCGGTCGTCCTTCAATCCTGGACTCAGAACTTGTACGACGCCCCGAGGTAGAACCCCTGGTAGATCGCCGCGTGATCCACGCGGGTCGTGTCCGCCGTGTTCAGGTTCGGGCGAACGTCGGCGCCCACGCCGGTGTATCGAGCGTTTCGGTAGCCTCCGAACGCCTCGAGGCCGCGCCACGCCTTCCAGCGGATGCCGAGGTAGCTCTCCAGCACCTGGGCGCTCGCGGAATCGTCGGTCCTGATGCCGATCGGGACGGACAGCTGCCGGATGAAGCCGATGAGCGGGGTTCCCTGGGCGTTCGTCTGCTCGAATTCGCTGAACGGCGGGGAAAGGATGTGGTCGATGGAGCCGTCGGTGTTCGCCAGCGCGTACACGTGGGCCAGCGAGGAGTAACTCGTCTGGAGCGTGCCGTCCAGAACCGCCAGAGAGAACCCCGACTCGATGTAGAGGTGCCGATTGAGCGGGAAGGTCAGCTCCGCCCCGGCGTCCGCGCCGCGGCCGTTGAACTTCGACTCCAGACTCGCGACGTCCGGGATCGGGGTGAGGGGCCCGGGCACCCCCAGCGGGGCGATCAGCGGTGGAATCGGGACCCCGTTGTACACGGGGACGAGCGAGTAGTACGTGCCGAGCAAGGACCGGTTGTGCTCCACGCGCCGGTAGCCGACGAACCAGCGCACGGTGATCCGCGGCGATTGGTATCCGATCCGGTAGAAGTCGAGCCGCATGTCTCGGAGACGCGTCCGGGTGTCCACGAGGATCCCGTCGGCCATGCCGTCGTCGAAGATTCCCGCGCCGGCCGGGTGGACCGGGGCCTCCCCGAAAACGAAAATACCCGGGGAGTACTGGCCGAGCTCTTCCTTCTGGTCGTGCGAGTACCAGGTGAGCACGAACTCTCCGATGTTGCCGCGGAGGAGGTAGCCCACCCGGAAGCGCGCTCGATTCTCGTCCCCCAACGGCATGTGGAGCGTCGTCGTTCCGAACGTCTGGCTCGGGTCGTTCACGGTCGCCGGCACGTACGTCAGGCCTCCTGGCTCCGCGATCCAGTCGCTGACCTCGATGAACAGTCGAGCCAGCTTCTCCTCGGACTCCTCCGGCGCCGGCGAAGCGGGGGGCTTGGCCTCTTCGGCCCGGGAGACGGTCGAAAGCACCACCGCGAACAGCACCGGCGCGATCCAACGCGAGTACGCTTTCATTCGCTTCACCTTAGCCACGATGTGGGACGATCGGCCCCGAGATGGCCCGGGCCCTAACGCGCCGTGAACGCGTACGAAATCCCTTCAGACGGCTGGGACGAGCTAGCCTTCCCGACCAGCGTGCTCGAAATGTCCCTTCCCTCGAGGAAGACACGGCTCCCGAACGTCGGAGCGACCACGCCCAGGAACAGCGCGGAAGCGCCCGGGTTCGTGTCCTTGCGGGCCTTGACCACGATGGTGTCGCCCGAATTCACCTGGACGCCGTAGAACGAAGCGACCCCCGCGACGCCGGGATCGCCCAGCTGCCGGCTGCTCGACCCGCCGCCGAACGGGCAGGCGCTTCCGAAGCTCGTCGAAGTTCCTGGCGCGATCTTGACATGCTCGATGAAGTCCCTGCTCGCGGTGGAGATACGGCGGCCGTTCCTCAGGGTGAGGATCACGGTGGTATGCAAGGGTGTCCCCGGCAGCGACGTCAGATCCTGCGACCAATTGACCTGGTGGCTCGACGGCGTTTCCGGAGGCGAGTCGTCGTAATCGGTGACGCTCGCGAGCCCGTTCACGTATTGATCGGCGGTCAGCTGGACGATCTGGGACGAGCCCGCGGGGATCCGATCGATCTCCACGGAGAAACGCATCGGATACGAGACGTCCGGTCGGGATCGCTGTCCCGAGTTCGGCGACATGTCGCACCAGAGCCCCAGGTCCTGGACGGTCTGCTCCGGCGGGCGCCCCTCCTGGTCCGGGAAGGTCGTCACCGACACCTTCTGCGCGTCCCAAACCTCGTACAGGGCGACCGACGAGGACACCTTCGACTCGAACGTTATCTGCGCGTTCTGGGCGGGCGCCGACGCCGGCTGCGTCGTCTTGCAGCCGCTCGCGACGGCCAGCGCCAGGATCAACGCCGGACCCAAGGCTCTTCGTGCCATCCCGACCTCCGTGGGAATCGAGGAGAGAAGCTACCCCGACCGGCACGGAGGAGTCAAGCGTCCCCTCCGGCGCGTGCCACAGATTGCGGTGAATCTTCCGCAGCCGCCCGCCAGGCAGGAGCGTGTTAGAATCCGCGCGCCCGGAGGTCTGGGATTGCGCCGCGCGGGGCGCGTTCGCGCACCGGCGCGCGGCACCCGGCAGGAGGGAGCGACGATGGCTCGTGACCTGACGGCGGAAGAGGTGGCTGCGCTCGAGTCTCGTAGGGTGGAGCGCGTCTATTCCGTGATCGCTCGCGGTTACGACGCTTTCTTCGATTGGGCCCTCGGCCCGGGACGCCGCCGTGCGGTGGGTTGCCTACCCCTGCGTCCGGGCGACCGGGTCCTGGAGGTGGGCGTCGGCACGGGCCTGTCGCTCCCGCTCTATCCCCGGGACTGCCACGTCACCGGCGTGGACATCGCGGAGCCGATGCTCGAGCGAGCGCGGGCCCGTCTCGACCTCCTCCAACACGAGGACGTCGAGCTGCGCCGGATGGACGCCCGAGACCTGAAGTTTCCCGACCGTTGTTTCGACCACGTGCTCGCGCCGTACGTGATCTCCGTGGTGCCGGAGCCCGCCAAGGTGCTGGGAGAGATGGCGCGCGTCTGCCGTCCGGGGGGGACCGTCATCGTCGTCAATCACTTCCTCAGCGAGAATCCGTTCCTCGGGTTCTTCGAGCGCCTGCTGACCCCCGCGAGCCGGTGGATCGGATTCCGCATGGACCTCCCGGTCGCTTCGGTGCTTCCCGCCCCCGGTCTCGACCTGGTCGCGGTCCGGAGGGTCAACCTGCTGGGACTCTGGCGGCTCCTGGTGCTGAGAAAGGCCGCGGCCTAGCCGGAGATCAGTGCTCGGGCTCGGCAGGCCGCTCCGCCGGGGGCCAGGGACGTCGGGGCGAGCGAGCGGTCTCACGTTGCTCGGTCAGGCGGTCGACGACCTGTTTCTGCTCCATGACCGATGCGAACTGGCGCTCGATGGTCTCGCTGGTCACCGCGTTGCGGGTCAACATCTCGAGGCCCCGCACCTTCTCCCGCAGCGCGGCGATTTCCAGGCCTCGCCCTTCCACCTCGAGATCCGCCGCGCGGAGCTTCTGGCGCAGCAAGGTGGTCTCGGTCGCGAGCCGGTCCCGAAGACGGACGATCTCCGCGCGGCACTCCTCGACCTCCCGGCGCTTCGCATCCAGGTCCCCCTGGAGCTCCAACATCCGGAGCCCGCTGGCGCGGACCATGCCGTACTGGACCAGGAGCTGCTCGTGCTTCATCTGCAGTTCCTGGTAGAGGCCGATGGGCAGCATCTCGCGGGAGGGGACCTTCGTCAGCGAGCGGATCGGGCCGCGCACGGGATCCGGTGGTGCCGCCCGACGGTCGCTCCCGTCGAGCCCGGCCGTCTCGAGGCCCTCGTCGGACACGAAGTACTCGGGGCCGAACCGACCGGCCAGCTTCTCGGCGCGAAGCCTGCCGCGGCGGATGTACCGCCTCAGCGTGGTGACGGAAAGGCCCACGCGCTCGGCGGCTTCCCTCAGGGTCATGCGCTCCATGCTCGACGCTCCGCGGCGCGGTCAGGAGGTGGCGCCGGACGTTTCTATCACAGCGCGGTTCCGCACCACAAGGGGCCCGCTCGGCGCCGCGCGACGGGTTCGAGCCTGAGGTTGATCACGGCGTGCGCTGCGATGTACCTTCTGCGTCGTCCGGCGGGTCGCCGGGTCCGAGGTGGGACCGATGCGCGAAGCTCCGACCGCTCCCCGACACTGGGCCGACGAGGCTGCCTCCGCGGTGGCGTCTTCGGGCGCCATCCCGGTGATCTCGACCGGTATCTCGCCCTCCGGCGAGATCCACATCGGCAACATGCGGGAGGTCCTGACGGCCGACGCCGTCTACCGCGCCCTTCGTGACATCGGCGTCGCCGCACGGTTCAATTACGTCTGCGACAACTTCGACCCGCTCCGGAAAGTCTACCCCTTCCTCGACCCCGCGACGTACGCCTCGCGGGTCGGTCAGCCGCTTTCCGACATCCCTTGCCCCTGCGGGAGGCACGCCTCGTACGGAGACCACTTCCTCGAGCCGTTCGTGGCGGCCCTCGGAAAGCTCAGAGTCGACGTCGAGATCGAGCGCGCCGACGCGATGTACAAGTCCGGCCGGATGAACCCGTTCATCGTCGCAGCGCTCCTCAAGCGGGACAGGATCGCGGAGATCCTGCGCGAGATGACCGGCAAGGAGGTCGCGGAGACCTGGTGGCCGTTCAATCCGCTCTGCCCCGCGTGCGGGCGGATCCAATCGGCACGGGTGACCGGCTTCTCCGCGGAGCGCGAGACCGTGGATTACTCTTGCGAGTGCTCGGCCTCCGGGACGGTGCCGATGGCCGGCGGCGGGAAGCTCGTCTGGCGGATCGACTGGCCGGCGCGATGGAAGCTCCTGGACGTCACCGTGGAGCCTTTCGGAAAGGACCACGCCACGCGCGGGGGGTCCTACGAGACCGGCGTGCGCATCGTGAGAGAGGTCTTCCACGGGGAGCCGCCGTTTCCGATCCCGTACGAGTGGATCCGGCTCAAGGGGGGCGGGGACATGTCCTCGAGCAAGGGGAACGTCCTCGCCATCGGCGAGGCGCTCACCCTCGTGCCCCCCGAGGTGCTCCGCTATCTCGTGCTGCGCGAAAGGCCGCAGCGGAGCATCGCGTTCGATCCCGGCCTGCCGCTCCTCCAGCTCGTGGACGAGGTCGACGACGCCACCGCGGCGGGGCGGGACGAGCGAGCGATCGAGCTATCGCGAGCGGCAGGATTTCGGCCGGTGGGCATCCCGTTCAAGCACCTCGTCGTCGTGGCCCAGGCCGCGGGGTTCGACCTCGGCAGGGTGACCGCCATCCTGGACCGGACCGGCTACCCGGGTCTGGACCCGGGTGCGGTCGCGGAGAGAATGGAGTACGCTCGTCGGTGGCTCGCGAGCTACGCCCCCGAGGATCTCCGGTTCGAGGTGCGCGAGACGCTGCCGGCCGAGGCCCTTGCGTTGTCCCCGTCGCAGCGGCTGTTCCTCGGTAGGCTGGCGGAGGAGATCGGGAAGGGGATGGACGGCGAGGCGGTGCATTCCCTCATCTACCGGATCGCCGGCGAGATCCCGGAGGTCAGGCCGGCGGAGTTGTTCGAGTCGATCTACATCAGCCTGCTCGGAAAGCCGAGAGGCCCGCGCGCCGGATGGTTCGTGTCCCTGCTCGGCGCATCGTTCTGCGCGCGCCGGTTCCACGAAGCGGCGGGAGGTTCGCGATGAGCATGGCGACGGTGGCGAGTTCCTGGACGGCTCGAGGCGTGCTGGCGATCGCCTTGTGCCTCGGCGGTGGAGGAGCGATCGCGGTGCAGCAGGGGGCGCCCCCCGCGGCGCCGCCTAAGGCCCCCGACGAGGCGGCGCCGGCGGCGGTGGCACCCGCGAAGCGCGTCGTCCGCACGTTCAAGGTGTACGCGGACAACTGGAGCTGGACTCCCGACTCGATCCGCGTCAAGCAGGGAGACCACGTGGTCCTCAAGCTCTACGCCTACCGGGCGTCGCGGTCGTTCCTGCTCAAGGGGTACAAGCTCGACGTGCACATGCCCCAGGACCAGGAGATCACCGCCGAGTTCGACGCCGACCAGAAGGGGGAATTCCCCTGGAGGTGCGGCCGGCCGTGCGGCAACGGGTGCGCGAAGATGCGGGGGACGCTGTTCGTGGATTGACGGACCGGTATTCCCGCCGGCCGCCCTGCCGGGAGGCCGCTGCCGGCACCGCCGCCTACCGATCGCCCCAGTGGAGCTTCCGACGGAGGACGTCGAAGAAGCCGCGGCGGGCGACGCGCACGAGGAGCACCGGCGAGGGGTGGCGATCGATCGCGATGGCGTCCTTCGGCCTCATGGGAACGCCGACCTGGCCGTCGAGCGTGAGGTAGACCGCCTCCGGCTCGCCCAAGAGCCTGACGTCGATCCTCACCGTGCCGGGGACGACCAGCGGCCGCTGGGCGAGGGTGTGCGGGCAGATCGGGGCAATCACGAACGCCGCCATGCGCGGGTCGAGGATCGGGCCCCCCGCGGAAAGGTTGTAGGCCGTCGAGCCCGTGGCCGTCGACACGATCAGGCCGTCGCTCGTGAGGGTGGCGACCTCCTCGCCGTCCACTCGCACCTCGACCGTGATCATCCGCGCCAGCGCGCTCTTCGTGATCACCGCGTCGTTGAGCAGGAGGTGCTCGCGCAGCGTCCTGCCTCCGCGGCGGAAGCGGACCCTCAGCGCCTGACGCTCCTCGATCCACGACTCTCCTCTCAGGAGCTTCTCGAGTCCGGGGTAAAGCTCGTCGGGCTGCAGCTCGGTGAGGAAGCCCAGGCCGCCGAAGTTCACCCCGAGGATCGGGATGCCGCGAGGCGCCACGTCCCGCGCGACCGAGAGGAGGGTCCCGTCCCCGCCCGCTACGATGGCGAGGTCGGTCCCCGCCTGGATCGCGCTCCGCGGGACCCCGTCCTTCCGACCGGCGGCGCGGGCGGTCTCGGAGTCGAACCGCACCCGGATGCCGCGGCGACGGAGCCAGTCGCGGAGTTCGCCGGCGATCCGGACCCCCTCCTCGGGTCCGATCTTGGCGACGACGAGGACGTGCCGGATCGGGCGGTGGGCCCGGGACGGGCGGCTCATTCGCCGATCTCCCCGCCGCGCCGAACCGCATCGTCGATCAACGAGCGCAACTCCGCGTCCTCGATGTCGGGGCGATGCGGCGCGATGTGCAGGAAGAACTCCACGTTCCCCTCGGCGCCGCGGATCGGGGAGGGGATCACGCCCAGTACCCCCCAGGCCCGCTGGCGCGCGAACGCCACCAGCCGTTCGAGCACCTCGGCGTGCCGCACCGGCTCGCGGACGATCCCCCCCCGGCCGACCTTCCCCTTGCCCACCTCGAACTGTGGCTTGACCAGCGCGACGATCTCCCCGGCCGAGGCGAGGCAAGCCGCGACAGGGGGAAGGACCCGCTCGAGGGAGATGAAGGATACATCGATCACGGCCAGCGCGGGGAGGAACGGAAGCGCCGCCGGCGTCAGGTAACGGGCATTGACTCCGTCCAGGACTCGGACCCGAGGGTCGTTGCGGAGGCTCCAGTCGAGCTGCCCTCGGCCGACGTCCAGGGACGCCACGGCGGAGGCGCCCGCCTCGAGCAGCACTTGGGTGAATCCCCCGGTGGACGCGCCGACGTCGAGCGCCGGAACTCCGGCGGGGCGGACGCCGAACGAGTGGAGCGCGGCCAGTAGTTTTCGCGCGCCTCGGCTCACGAATCGAGGGCCCTCCGCCAGGTCGAGGGGTGCTTTCGCGGCGATCCTCTGACCCGGCTTGTCGAGGCGCGTTCCGAGGGAGCTCACGCGTCCGGCCAGGATCAGGGCCTGCGCCCGGGTCCGGGTCGGAGCCAGGCCGTGCTCGACCACGAGGACGTCCAGGCGCTCGCGCCGCTCGCGCGGGCTCATCTCGATCGTTCGACGGCGAAGCGGGCGAGCGCGCGGAGCGGCTCGGTGGCGCGGCCGGAGCTCTTGAGCGCCAGAAGCGCGATGCCCACGCGGCGCGCGGCCTCGGCCCGGGAGGCATCCACCCCCAGCGCGGCGGCGTAGGTCGCCTTTCCGGCGTCGAGGTCCTTCCCGGGAGTCTTTCCCAGGATCTCGGGGGACGAGGTCGCGTCGAGGACGTCGTCGGCGATCTGAAAGGCGAGACCCGTCTCGAGACCATAGCGCTCGAGGTCGCGGCGCTCGGTCTCGGAGGCGCCGCCGTGGATCGCGCCGACGAGGACGCTGGCGGCCATGAGGGCGCCGGTCTTGTGTCGATGGATCCACTCGAGACGGGAGGGATCGACGTCGGTGCGTTCCGCCTCGAGGTCCGCCATCTGGCCCCCCACCATCCCGTCCACCCCCGCCCGCCGCGCCACCACGGCGACCGCCTCCGCGCGCCGTCCGGCGAAGGCGCCCCCGGGAGGCGCCGAGGCGAGGACCTCGAACGCGAGGGTGAGCAGCGCGTCCCCTGCGAGGACCGCTTCCGCCTCCCCGAACGCGCGGTGGACGGTGGGGCGCCCCCGGCGGAGATCGTCGTCGTCCATCGACGGCAGGTCGTCGTGCACCAGCGAGTACGTGTGGAGCATCTCCAGGGCGGCGGCGGGATCCAGGACGGCGTCGATCGATCCTCCGCAGGCCTCGCACGTCGCGATGGCCAGAAGCGGGCGGAGGCGCTTCCCGCCCCCGAGCACGGCGTAGCGCATGGCCCGTGCCACCGTCGCCGACGGTCCCGAGGGGCGGGGGAGGAGCCGGTCGAGGGCCTCCTCGACGCGGCGCCGCCTCGGATCGAGGTAGGCCTCGAGGCTCATCGCACCTCGTCCCGATCCCCCTCGCGGAACTGGACGCGCCGAATCGAGCTCGCGCGGCCATCCGACGGGGAGACCTCGATGAGCACCGCCTGGATGCGCGCGTCGTCGCGCGCGGTGGAGAAGCGGACGGGCCTCTGGGTGAGAAAACGCTCGAGCACCTCCGCCTTCTCGACCCCGATCACGGAATCGTGCGGGCCCGTCATCCCGACGTCCGTGATGCAGGCGGTGCCGCCGGGAAGCACGCGCTCGTCCGCCGTCGCGACATGGGTGTGGGTGCCCACCACCGCCGAGACCCGCCCGTCCACGTACCAGCAAAACGCGATCTTCTCGCTGGTGGCCTCGGCGTGGAAATCGATCAGGCGAACCCGCGCGCGGCCCGCGAGGTCCTCGATGAGCGCGTCCGCCGCGCGGAACGGGTCGTCCACGGCGGGCATGTAGACGCGCCCCATGAGGTTGGCGACGAGCACCGGCGTGCCGTCCAGGGCCGTGACCACGACGGCGCCGCGGCCGGGAACTCCGACGGGGTAGTTCGCCGGCCTCAGGAGGCGCTCGTGGGCGGCGAGATACGGCGCGATCTCCCTGCGGTCCCAGACGTGGTTCCCGGTGGTCACCACGTCGCATCCCGAGCGGAACAGCTCATCGGCGGTGGTCGGGGTGAGACCGTTGCCCCCGGCGCTGTTCTCCCCGTTGGCAACCACGAGATCGGGGCGCAGCTTGCCGCGAAGCGCCGCGAGCCCGGAGCGGAGCACCCGTCTTCCCGGAAGCCCCACGACGTCGCCGACGAACAGGATCCTCAAGGAAACGCCTCAGACCGCGAACTGCACCGAGCGGGTCTCGCGGACCACGCTCACCCGGATCTGACCGGAGTAGGTGACGTCCTTCTCGATGGCTCGGGCGATGTCCTTCGAGAGGGCATAGGCACCCTCGTCGCTCACGTCGCGGGTGTCCACGATGACCCTCAGGTCCTTCCCCGCCTTGACCGCGTAGGCCTGCACAACCCCGGGGAAGCCGAGCGCGATGGTCTCGAGGCGGCGCAGCCGCTCGATGAACAGCTCCAGATTCTCCTTTCGGGCCCCCGGGCGATTGTCCGAGACCCGGTTGGCGATCCGGAGGAGGAGGGCCTCGAGGGTGATCGCCTCGGCATCGGGGTGCAGGCTCTGGATGGCGTGGACCACCTCCTCGCTTTCGCCGTACTTCGCCGCGAGGTCGGCGGACGCGAGAACGGTGTGGCCCGTTGCGGCCTCGTCCACGCGACCGATCTCGTGCAGGAGGCCGGCCCGTCGGACCACTTCGACCCGCCCGCCGACCTCCGCAGCCATGTGCCCGGCGATGAGGGCGACCTCGGTGCAGTGCTGCATGAGGTTGTGGCCGTGATGGGTCCGGTACTTGAGGCGTCCGACGAGCCGGGCGAGGCGTGGATGGGGATCGGAGATGCCCAGATTGAACGCCGCCTGGGTGCCGGCCTCTTCGCTCAAGGTCTCGATCTCCGTCCGGACCTTCGCCACGACTTCCTCGATCCGTGCCGGGTGGATCCGACCGTCCTCGATCAGCCGCTCGATCGCGACGCGGGCCACTTCACGGCGGACCGGGTCGAAGGAGGAGATGAGGATCGCTCGCGGCGTGTCGTCGACGATCACGTCGATGCCGGTGGCCATCTCGAGCGCGCGGATATTCCGCCCCTCGCGGCCGATGATCCGGCCCTTCATCTCGTCGCTCGGGAGCTCGATGAAGCTGACCGTGCTCTCCACCGCCTCGCGGAGGTTGGTCCGCTCCGTGGCGCGGACGATGAGGCCGAGCGCTTCGCGCTCGGCCCCCTCCCGGGCCTCGTCCTCGATCCGTCGAGCGAGGCGCGCCCCTTCCCTGCGGCCTTCCTCCTCGATCGACGCGACGAGCTCCGCCCGCGCCTCCACCGCCGTGAGCCCGGCGGCCCGCTCGATGGCCAGGCGCGCGCGCTCCAGCTCGGCCCGGGCACCGTCCAGCGATTCCTGGACCGCCTGCTCGTTCCGCGCCAGCGCGGACTGCCGGCGCGCGAGGTCGCGCCGCTGCCGTTCGAGGGTCGCCGCCTCGCCCTCCACCTCCCGCGAGCGGGACTCGGCCGCCGCCTCCCGGGCGTCCAGGTCGCGCTCTCGCCGATCGGCCTCCTCCTCGAGCGCGAGCGCCTTCTCCTGGGCGCCGACCTGGACCTCCCGAGCCTTGCTCTCGGCTTCCTGGCGCGCCTCGTCGAGGAGGGCCCGGGCAGCGTCCCGCCCCCGGCCGACGATCCGTCTCGCCGTCCAGGCCGCCAGGGCGAGCAGCGCGACGCCGCCCGCGAGCCCCGCGAGGAACGGAAGAGTGAAACCCGATTGGAAAAGCACCCTGTACGCCTCGTGGCAGGTGGGAATCGCTCCCCACCTGCCGGAGCGGGTGCCGCCGCAGCCTGGCTGGATCTCACGCGCGGGACGAAACGACGACGTGACTCACGCTAGGCCCCCGCGTGGGCCGTGTGGGCGGATCCGATTGAACCTGATTCACCAGGTGGGAGCGACTCGTCGGCTTCAGGCTTCCCCTTGCGAGAGGGGCTTGCACACCGCCTCCGAGCCTTGGCCCCCGAAGTACTGACGTTGGCTCAAGGGAAACAACCCATCACGCACCCCGCAGGGGTCTCCTCGGAACCTCGATTCCTCGTCCATCCGCCCTTCGTACGTTCGTTGCGCGCTCGATCCGCCAGGCCGGCGACAGCACGGCCCGGACTCGGCCCTACTCGCCGAGAACCTCGTCCAGCAGGGCCACCAGCCGGTCCAGCCGGGCTTCGTCCTCCCCGTCCAATTGCGGGGTCCTCGCCCGGCTGGCCTGAAACCTCTCGTCCGCGATGTTCAGCGCGGCAAGGATGGCGACCTTCAAGGTGTCCGCCGTGCCGGTGGCGTCGGCGACCTCGTTCATCCTCCGGTCGACTTCCGCCGCTAGTTCGGCGAGGTACCCGGGGTCGCCCTCGCCGCGGAGGTGGTACGTCCGGCCGAAGATCGTCACCGGCGTCGGCCGGGCGTCCTCCATGTCCATCGCGCTCACTCCTCGCTCTCCCCGTGCCGGCGGGCCGCCCCCGGCCCGTCGTCGCCGCGGAGGTCCCGGACCGCCTCCGCCAGGACGTTTCGGAACTGGCCGAACTCGTCCCGCGGAAGCCCACCTCGGAGGCGCTCCAATTCACTCTCGAGTTCCTCGAGCCTACGGCGCAGCTCTCGCAGCCCGCCCTCGGCGCGGTCACGCTCCACCTTGAGGGTCCGTACCTGCGCGACCGCATTCAGGACGCGATCTTCCAGAAGCCTAATCTTGTTCTGGCTCATCTGTCAATCCCGGTCCGGCGCCGGTCACGCCCGGAGCCTGGCCCGGAGCCCCGACTCGGCGGCCTCCACCAGTGCCTTGCGATACGCCTCGGTCTCGACGTCGGTCAATGTTCGCTCCAGCGGCTGGAGGATAACACGCACCGTGACCGATACCTCCCCCGCGGCCAGCGGCGCGCCTTGATATCGGTCGAGCGCCTCGAAGCGGACGGGCGCCGGTGCCCCGACCTTCCTCAGCTCCGCCAGGAGGCGGATCCAGCTGGTGCCGGTTCCCAGGACCAGCGAGAGGTCCCGGGTGACCGCCGGGACGCGGGGCAGGGGAACCGCGCGCCGGCGTCCCTCGGAGGGGCCGACGAGGTGGCTGAGATCCACCTCGGCGACGAAGACCCTCGGGGGGAGACCCAGGGCGCGGGCGTGATCGGGATGGACTTCTCCGCACCAAGCGAACGCGTCACCCGCCTCTCCCGTCCACGCCGTCGATCGACCGGGGTGCAGTCCGCACAGGCCCGCCGGGGCCCTCTCGGATGGGAGGTCCGGGCGCAGAGCGCCGATGATCGCGTCGACGATCCCGGCCGCGTCGGGGAAGTCGACGCTCTCCGAGGGGCCGCTCCAATGGCGCGGCGACCGGGCTCCGACCCATGCGATGGCGACCCGCGACGGCTCGTCCGGGAAACCCGCCATGTCCCGCGGCAGAAAGACGTGCCCGATCTCGAAGAGCCGGACGTCGGCGGCCCCGCGCCTCAGATTGAGGTCCGCCGAGCGGAGGAGGCCCGGCATCAGGGAGCGGCGCAGCCTGGTCAGGGTCTCCGCGATCGGGTTCGAGATCGCCAGCGCTGGCGGACTCCCGCCGGAAACGAACGGAACGTCCTCGTCGGCCGCGTTCATGGAGTAGTTGAATGCTTCATGGAATCCCAGATGCGCGAGGAGGGTCCGGCAGCGCTCCTCTGCCGCCTCCCGGTCGGCGCCCCTGGAGGGCGCGGCGGCGGCGCCGGGCGGAGCGGGAATGCGGTCGTAGCCGATCTGGCGAGCGACCTCCTCCACGAGATCCTCCTCGCGATCGAGATCGACCCGCCAGGAAGGCGGGCGGACCGCGAGACCCCCCTCCTCCACGTCCCTCGGCGCGAGTCCCAGGGCGACCAGGGCGTCCCGGATCGCGGGCCGGCCCGGATCGAATCCGAGCAGCCTGCGCACGCGTTCGGGACGCAGGACGAGATGCCTGGCCGCGCTCGGCTCGGCGCGGACGTCGATCATACCCGCCGCCGGAGCGCCTCCCGCCAGCTCGAGGAGGAGGCGCACTGCCGTCTCCTGCGCCTCGACGACGCCTTCGGGATCCGCGCCGCGCTCGAACCGCTGACTGGCGTCGGTCGAGACGCCGAGGCGCCGAGCGGTCCTCCGGACGGAGCCGGGGAGGAAGTACGCGGCCTCGATCAGGACGTCACGGGTCGACGGCGCGATCTCGGACTCCAATCCTCCGATGATCCCGGCCAGGGCGATCGGGTGCCCGGCGTCGGCGATGACGAGCATCTCGGGTCCGAGCGAACGCTCGATCCCGTCCAGCGTCGTGAGCTT
Source organism: Terriglobia bacterium (assembly GCA_020073205.1). Lineage (NCBI taxonomy): Bacteria > Pseudomonadati > Acidobacteriota > Terriglobia > Terriglobia bacterium. The sequence goes on along the minus strand of JAIQFR010000051.1, from coordinate 8,848 downwards.
CTCGCCGGGGGCCGCGCGGCGCACGCGAATCTCTCCGCCGCCGACCCGGGAAAGGTCGAAGACGTGGATCGGGTGCCCCAGCTCGAGCAGCACCAGATTCGATGCGTCGACCACGTTGTTGATCGAGCGGATCCCGCAGGCCTCGAGGCGGACGCGGACCCAGGGGGGAGACGGGCCGACCCGGACGTCGCGGATTGCGCGGGCCGTGTAGCGCGGGCAGAGATCGGAGTCGTCGACGGCGAGCCGAAGGAGACTCGTGAGCGGCTCGCCGTCCTCGCGGGAGACGCGACGGCGGGGAAGGAGGCTCCTTCCGAACGCGGCCGCCGCTTCGCGCGCCAAGCCCAGGTGTCCCAGGCAGTCGGGCCGGTTCGCCGGCACGTCCACGTCGAGCACGACCCCGGCGGCCCCCTCGAGCGTCGCGTCCACCGTGAGGCCGCGAGCGGTGAGGGCGGCGGCCACGGCGGGTGGATCGATTCCCGAGAGGTCGCAGATCTCGCCGAGCCACTTCAAGGAGACGAGCATCAGCCCTTCTCACGGAGCCGGGGCGACAGCCCCGGCCCCGTCACACGGGAAACTGCGCGAGGAACCGGAGGTCGTTCTCCATCAGAAGACGCAGATCGTCGATTCCGTACCGCATCATGGCGATCCGGTCGATCCCGAGACCGAACGCGAACCCCGTGTAGCGCTCGGGGTCGATGCCCACGGCCTCGAACACCGCCGGATGGACCATTCCGGCGCCCCCGAGCTCGAGCCAGCCGGACCCCTTGCACGCGCGACAGCCGGACCCGCCGCAAACCCTGCAGGAGATGTCGTATTCGCATCCGGGCTCGACGAACGGGAAGTAACCGGGGCGCAGGCGCGTCCTCACGTCCGCACCGAAGAACCGCTTCCACACCTCCGCCATGGTCCCCTTGAGATCGGCCATCGAGATCCCCTCGTCCACGACCAGGGCCTCGAGCTGGTGGAACATCGGCAGGTGGGTCGCATCGAGATCGCGGCGGTACACCCGCCCGGGACAGATCATGCGGATCGGAGGCTCCTGCGCCTCCATGGTGCGGATCTGCACGGGGGAGGTGTGGGTTCTGAGAAGCAGCCCTCCCACCACGTAGAACGTGTCGGTGGCGTCGCGCGCGGGATGGTCGGGCGGAAGGTTGAGCGCCTCGAAGTTGTGGAAGTCGTCCTCGACCTCCGGCCCGCTCTCCACGGAGTAACCCATCTCACGGAAGATCCGCTCCAGCTCGCGGCGGGCGTGCGTGACCGGGTGCAAGGAGCCCTGCCACGGCACGCGCGAGGGGAGCGTCGGATCCACTCGCTCCTCGGCCAGCGCCTCGCTGCGTCGCCGGGATTCCGCGGTCGCGGATGCGGCCTCGATGGCGTCGAGGATGGACTCCTTGAGTTCGTTGATCGCCTTCCCGGCCTCGGGACGAGCCGCGGGCGGGAGCGCACCCAGCCGCTTCATCAGCGCAGGGACCTCCCCCTTGCGACCGAGGAAGCGGATCCTCACCCCTTCCACGGCGTCGGGCCAGTCCCGCGCCTCGGACAGAGCCTCGCGGAAGTCCCGCTCGATCCGCTCCAGCTCCTCGCGCACCCGCTCCCCGTCAGGCGCCGGCGGCCGCCTGGCGGGCGGCCTCGACCACTCGGCCGAAGGCCGCGGGGTCTTGGACCGCAAGGTCGGCGAGGATCTTCCGGTCCAGATGCACTCCGGCGACCTTCAGGCCGTGCATCAGCGCCGAGTAGGACATCTCGTGGAGGTGCGCGGCGGCGTTGATCCTCACGATCCAGAGCCGACGGAAGTCGCGCTTCTTGGCGCGCCGGTCCCGAAAGGCGAAGGTCAGCGAACGCTCCACCTGCTGCTTCGCGATCCGGTAGAGCTTCGACTTCGCGAGGTAGTAGCCTTTCGCCCGCCGCAGGATCTTCTTGCGCTTCAGCCGTCTCTTGTTTCCGCGTTTCACCCGGGGCATCGCCGTCCTCCTTGCCGTCGAACCCCTCCGGGATCCGATCGGCGGGAACGCGTCGGCCTCGAACCCCCCGCCGGCGCGGGGCGAACCCGTCGCCTCCCGTCAGTTCGGAAGCATCCTGGCGACGCGCTTCCGATCGGCGGGGGAAACGAGCGTCGGCATGTCCAGGCCGCGCTTCCTCTTGGTCGTCTTCTTGGTCAGGATGTGGCTCTTGTACGCCTTCGCACGCTTGAATTTCCCGGACGCGGTCTTCTTGAACCGCTTCGCCGCGCCCCGATGGGTCTTGAGCTTGGGCATGTTCTCGCTCCAGCGGGATGGCTCAGGGCTCGCCCGCGTGTTGTCCGACCGCCGTTCTCGCCGATTCGATGAAGGCTTCGAGCGTCGAGACACCCCGGTCCCCGCCTCGGCGCGCGCGGACCGCCACCGTCCGGTCGGCCGACTCGCGGTCCCCCACCACCAGCATCCAGGGGACCTTGTCGAGCTGCGCCGCCCGGATCTTGGCGCCGATCTTCTCCCCTCGGGCGTCCACGCCGGCTCGTAGCTCCGCCGCCGCGAGCGCGCTCCGAACTTCCTCCGCCCAGGCGATCGCGCGCTGGGTGATCGGCAGGACCCGCACCTGCTCGGGGGCGAGCCACGGGGGAAACGCCCCGGCGCAATGCTCGATCAGGATGCCGAAGAACCGCTCGAGCGAGCCGAGCATGGCCCGGTGGATCATCACGGGCCGCTGCTCCCGGTCCTGGGCATCGATGTACCGGAGGTCGAATCTCTCGGGGAGAACGTAGTCGAGCTGCACGGTCCCGAGCTGGTGCTCGCGGCGCAGGGCATCCAGGACGATGAAATCGATCTTCGGGCCGTAGAACGCGCCGTCTCCGGCATTCAGGACGTAGGGGTGACCGCTCCGGCGGAGAGCCCCCTCGAGAGCCTCTTCCGCCCGGTCCCACAGCGCATCGTCTCCCGCCCGATTCGGCGGGCGCGTGGAGAGGAAGATCTTCGCTCCCGGCAGGCCGAACAGCGCGTAGGTCTCGAGGTACATCCGGACCAGGAACTCCACCTCCGAGGAGATCTGCTCCGGCGTGCAGAAGATGTGGGCATCGTCCTGCGAGAAGCTCCGCACGCGCGTGAGGCCGGACGTGACCCCGGAAAGCTCGAAACGGTGGAGCCGCCCGAAATCGGCGAGCCGGATCGGCAGCTCCCGGTAGGAGTGCCGCCCCTCGGAGTACATGAGGCAGTGCGACGGGCAGTTCATCGGCTTGACCGCGTACTCTCGCCCTTCCGCCTCGGTGAAGAACATCGTGTCGCGATAGTGCTCGTAGTGACCCGAGCGCTTCCAGAGCGAGGCGTCGAAGATCTGCGGCGTGATGACCTCGCTGTACCCGTAGCGCGCGTAGAGATCCCGCACGTAGCCGATCATGAGGTTGTAGACGAGCGCGCCCTTCGGGTGGAAGAAGGGGCTCGCCGGAGCCTCGGGGTGGAACGAGAAGAGCTGAAGCTCCTTCCCGAGCTTGCGATGGTCGCGCTTCTTCGCCTCCTCGAGGAGCTTGAGGTGAGCGTCCAGCTCCTCGCGGGTGAAGAACGCGGTGCCGTAGATCCGCTGCAGCATCTTGTTCCGCTCGTCACCGAGCCAGTACGCCCCGGCGACCGAGAGGAGCTTGAACGCGCCGAGCCTGCCCGTCGAGGGAACGTGAGGTCCCCGGCAGAAGTCGGTCCACTGTCCCTGGCGGTAGATCGAGACGATCTCACCGCCCTTCGTGGTCGCGAAGTAGACCTTGTAGGGTTCGCGCTCCTTCTCGAAGAAGGCGATCGCCTCGTCGCGGGGGAGGTCGAGCCGCTCGATCGGAAGGTCGCGCTTCACGATCTCCGCCATGCGCGCCTCGATGGCGGCGAGGTCGGCTTCGGAAAACGGTTCCTCGCGGTCGAAGTCGTAGTAGAAGCCGTTCTCGATCACCGGCCCTTGGGCGATTCGGGTCTGTGGGAACAGCTCCTGCACGGCCTGCGCCGTGGCATGGGCGGTGGAATGCCGCAACACTTCGAGGGCATGGGAATCAGGGGCTACGACGAATTCGACCCGGGCGTTCTGGCTCAGGCGCCGCGAGAGATCCACGAGCTCGCCATCGACGAGGGCGGCGACCGGCTGCGGCGCCGCGGCGCCCCCGACCTCGCGCGCCAACTCGAGGGGCGAGGTCCCGCAGGGGACCGCCCGGACGGAGCCGTCGGCGAGCGTGACCTCGATTCTGCCTTCCCCGGCGACCAATGCCAGTTTTCCCCTGCTCCTCGCGGCGGGACGATCCCCGCGGCAGCCCCTGCCGTCCGGCGAAGGCCATCAAGCCGCGACAATGGTAGGCGCGCGCGGATTTGAACCGCGGACTTCTACCGTGTCAAGGTAGCGCTCTCCCCCTGAGCTACGCGCCTTCTGCATGCCACACCGCTCCGGCCGGGGTCCGACCGTCGCGGCGAGGGGCGAAAGTAGCACAGCGCCCAAGGGGTGTCAACGAAAGGAGTTCCCTCGTCCCCGGGCCGATGGATCCCGAGGTTCGTGTTGATTCCGGGCTGCGCTTTCGCTACCATCGTATCCCACCTCAGGACCGCGCCCGGGAGGGCGGGGCGTGCTTGGGCAGCCCGGCGGCCGATTAAGGGGATCCTTTATTGGTGCGATTCCTTCGAGGAGAGCTCCGCATCACTTTGCTCGACGCGGGCTCGCTGCGGCTCGACGGCGGGGCGATGTTCGGAGTCGTTCCGCGTCCACTGTGGGAAAGAGAACGAGCGCCTGACGATCGGAACCGCATCCGGCTGGGAATGAACCTCCTCCTGATCGAGGACGGCCGGCGCCGCATCCTGGTGGACACCGGCGCGGGGACGAAGTGGGACGACAGGCACCGGGACATCTACGGGCTCGAGCCGAAGACCGCCGAGGAGATGCTCGCTCCGGCGGGAGTCTCCCCCGGGCAGATCGATCTGGTCGTGAACACGCATCTCCATTTCGACCACGCAGGTGGGAACACCGAACGAAACGCCCGAGGCGAGATCGTCGCGGCGTTCCCGAATGCGCGCTACGTCGTCCAGCGAGGGGAGGTCGAGACCGCGCGGTCCGCGAACGACCGCACCCGCGCGTCCTATCTTCCCGAGAATTTCGAGCCGCTCCTCGCCGAGGGCCGCTTCGAGCTCGTGGATGGCCACGTGCCGATCGGGGCCGGCATCGAGCTCTGGCCGGCTCCCGGGCACACACCGCACATGCAACTCCCGGTCCTGGTGAGTCCGGAGGGAACCGTGGCCTTTCTCGCGGACCTCGTTCCGACGGCGAGCCACGTCCCTTACCCTTACGTCATGGGCTACGACCTCGAGCCGCTGCTCACGCTCGCGACCAAGCGCCGGATCCTGCCCGAGGCGGCTCGCGAGGGCTGGCTCCTCGTGTTCGAGCATGACGACGAGATGCCCTGGGCGACGCTCGTGGAGAAGGACGGGCGCCTCAGAGCGCAGGCTGTGGATCCGGGGGCCTGAGGTGGAGGCGATCCTGGCGCTGGAGGACGGCCGGGCGTACCGCGGACGCGCCTTCGGTGCCTCGGGCGAGCGGACCGGCGAGGTAGTGTTCAACACCTCGATGACGGGATACCAAGAGATCCTGACCGACCCCTCCTACAAGGGGCAGATCGTCGTGATGACTTGCCCCGAGATCGGAAACACCGGGGCGAACCCCTTGGACCACGAGGCCGACCGGCCGATGGTCGAGGGGTTCGCGGTGCGGGAGTACAGCCGCTCGCCGTCCAACTGGCGCGCGAACCAGGATCTCCACCAGTACCTCAGGGAGCATGGCGTGGTCGCGATCTCGGAGATCGACACTCGAGCCATCACCCGGCGGATCCGCACCGTGGGCGCGTTGAGGGGGGTGCTCTCCACGACGGACCGCGTCCCGGATTCGCTGGTGAGGAAGGCGAAGGAGGCTCCGCAGCTCGAGGATCTCGATCTCGTGCGTTGGGTGACGTGCGAGCGGCCGCACTCCTGGAGTGGCGGGCGCGCGCGGCGTTTCGCGCCGGCGGCCGCCGAGGAAGGGCCGCGCAGGCGGATCCGATGCGTCGCGTACGACCTCGGCGCGAAGCGGAACCTCTTCCGGCTCCTCCACGAGGCCGGGTTCGAGGTGATCGTCGTGCCCGCGACCACGGGCGCTTCGGACGCGCTCCGACTCGAGCCCGAGGCGGTGTTCCTTTCAAACGGGCCGGGCGACCCGCGCTCCGCAGGGTACGTCGTCGACACCGTCCGAGGGCTTCTGGGCAGAGTCCCCATGTTCGGCATCTGCCTGGGACACCAGGTCGCGGGGCTCGCCCTGGGCGGGCGGACGTTCAAGCTCAAGTTCGGTCACCGGGGGGCCAACCATCCCGTCAAGGACCTGAGGACCGGCCGCGTGGCGGTCACGTCGCAGAACCACGGCTACTCCGTGGTCCCCGAATCCCTTCCTGCCGGAACGGAGGTGACCCACTTGAGCCTCAACGACGGGACCTGCGAGGGATTCGTTCATCGGGATGCCCGCCTCCTCGCCGTGCAGTTCCACCCGGAGGCGTCGCCGGGGCCGCACGACTCGCTCGACCTGTTCCGCGAGTTCCGCGCCATGGTTCCCGACCGAGGGGAACCGGGCCGGATTGAGATCGAGGGCCACCCATGACGGACTGGAAATCGTCCCTTCGAGCCGATCCGACCCCCTGGCTGCTCGAGAACGCGTGCCCCGCGATTCGCTACCGGGTCCTCACGGAGATCTTCGACCGGGGTCGCGAAGACCCGGACGTGCAGAAGGCGAGGCAGGACGTCGCGGCGTACTTGCCCGCGCTGACGCTCCAGCGCCAGCAACGGAAGGACGGGAGTTGGGGGGGGGCGATCCACGCCGGGGACCCCCGCAAGCTTCAGCGAAGCCTCGAGAGCGGCCTGACGGCGCTCTACGAGCTCGGGTGGTCCAGGGACTCCAAGCCGGTGAAGCAAGCCGCCGCCACCCTCCGCACGTTCCTCACGGCGAAGAAGGACTTGAAGTTCTTCGAGTTCGCGAAGGTGGTCAAGGCGGACGACCGCCGCGAGCGCTACTACCGCTGGTTCCTGCGGATCCTCTCCCTCGGCCTCCTGATCCGCGGCGGGTACGAGGACGACCGGACGCGCCTTTCGGTCCTGGAGCTCCTGGACCTGGCCGCCGGGTTCGTCGATGACCCGGTGTCCAAGAATCCCGCCGAAGAGATCGGGGCGAGTCATCCACTGATCCGCGTCGCGGCCTGGCGGCGGGATTACCCATTCCTTCCGGATCTCTATCTCGCCCGGGTCTTCGCGTTCTCCCCATGGCTCCTGGAAGGGGAGCTGGCGAAGATGCGTCTCAAGAAGACCTTCGATTACGTGATGTCCGAGACCTACCAGAAGCTCGCACCCGATCTCGGGCTCGTGAGGACCGCGAAAGGGTCGTTTGTCAAGGGCAACGGCCTCCGCATTCGCTCGGTCGACTATTACCAGAAGCACGGCAACCTGGACGAGCTCATGCACAACCTGGAGCTCCTCGCCCGCCTCGGGTTGATCAACCGCTACCCGCAGCTCATGGCGCATCTCGAGTGGATTCACACGCAGCAGGGGAAGGAAGGGCGCTGGAATCTCGCGGGCAAGCTCCTCAACGAGAGCAGCCGTTGGACCGCGCTGATGCGGCTCGAGAAGGACTGGCGGAGCCCCGCGCGCAAGGAGGCGGACCTGACGTTCCGGATGCTCCTGATCCTGAAGTACCAGTGGGAGCGCCAGATCCGGATGCTCGACCGCCGCGAGGACGGCTACCCGATCTGAGCCCCTCGACCCCGGGTCAGGTCTCGGAGCTGGGGATAAGGGGGGTCGCGGGGGAGCCAGCGGGGCGGGACGGCGGCGACGCGGGCAGCCCATCGGCCGAGGAGAGCTTCCCGAAGAACATCTTCCCGGCGGTGGTCTGGATCACGCTGGTGACCACGATGTCGGCGGTGCGGCCGATCAGGGTCCGCGCGTTGTCCACCACGACCATCGTGCCGTCGTCGAGGTAGGCGACCCCCTGACCGGCCTCCTTCCCCTCCTTCAGGATGCTCACCTTCATCGCCTCGCCGGGAAGGACCACCGGCTTCACGGCGTTCGCCAGGTCGTTGAGGTTCAACACTTCGATTCCGCGCAGCGACGCGACCTTGTTCAGGTTGAAGTCGTTGGTCAGCAGCTTGGCGTTCATTCGCTTGGCGAGCTCGATGAGCTTGAGATCGACCTCGCGGATCTCCGGGATCTCCTCTTGGGAGAAGACGACGCGGCCGGAAGGGGCCTTCTTGAGCTTCTGCAGGATCTCGAGCCCCTTTCGCCCCCGCGCCCTGCGGAGCGAGTCGGGGGAGTCCGCGATGTACTGAAGCTCTCGAAGCACGAACGACGGGATGATCATCACCCCCTCGAGGAATCCCGCCTCGGAGACGTCGGCAACCCGGCCGTCGATGATCACGGACGTGTCCAGGACCTTGCAGTTGGGTCCTGCGGGAGCGTCTCTCCCCAGCAGAGCGACCGCGGAATCGCCCCTCAGCGACGCGCCGAACCGCGCCCCACCCACCCCCCCGGCATAGAGAGCGACGAGGTAAACGAACGGTCTGAGGGCGGCGGCCGGGAAGCCGGCGGTCCCCTCGGGCAGCACGCGCACGACCACCACCCCGACAAGGCCGCCGATCAGGAGCCCGAGAGCGCCGCCGGCGGCGGCCCAGATGTCCCACGCCCGAAGGAGGTGCTCGGCGGCGAGCGCCGCCGCGCCGAACGCGAGGCCCGCCGCGAGGCTCGGCAGGGGGCCCTCCCACCCTTCGCCGAGGGAGGAAAGGGGTCTGAGCGCCAGACCGAGGAGCAGCGCCACGAGGATCATCGTCGCGCGGGCGAGCCAGCGGCCCATCGAT
>JAIQFR010000050.1 GCA_020073205.1 Terriglobia bacterium | reverse complement strand
ATGGTGCTCGGCGAGCCGCAGATCCTCGGCCAGGTCAAGCGGGCCTACGAGGTCGCGCGCGAGGCCGGGACCACCGGCGCGGTCCTCGACCACCTCCTCCAGCAGGGGCTGGCGGCGGCGAAGCGCGTCCGCACGCAGACCGGGATCTCCCGCCACGCCGTCTCGATCGCGTTCGCCGCGGTGGAGCTGGCGAAGAAGATCTTCGGAGACCTCAGAGGGCGTTCCGCGCTGCTGCTGGGCGCGGGGAAGATGACGGAGCTCGCGGCGCGGCACCTCGTCTCGAATGGGGTGAGCCGCATCGTCGTGGCGAACCGGACCTACAGCCGCGCCGCGGCGCTCGCCGAGCGATTCCTGGGCGAGGCCGTGAACTGGGACGAGGGGCTCGTCTTCCTGGAGCGCGTGGACATCGTGGTGACCGGAACCGCGGCCGCCGAGCCCGTCCTGACCAAGGCCATCGTGCAGAAGGCGGCCCGCGCCCGCCGTCGCGGCCCCCTGTTTCTCATCGACATCGCGGTGCCGCGGGACGTGGCGCCGGACGTGAACGACCTGGACAACGTCTACGTTTACGACATCGACGACCTCCAGGGGGTCGTGGACTCGAACCTCGAGGAGCGGCGGCGCGAGGCCGAGCTCGCGGCCACGATGATCGAAGGGGAGGTCGAGTCGTTCGCGCGATGGCGCCAGTCGCTGGACCTCGCGCCGACCATCACCGCGCTCCGCGAGCGGCTGCACGGCATCGGCCGGTCCGAGATCGAGCGGTTCCGGCGAAAGCTCGGGGCCCTCTCGGACGAGCAGCGGCAGGCGGTGGAGGAGCTGACCCGCGGGGTGGTCCAGAAGATCCTCCACCACCCGATCCGCCACCTCAAGGGGTGCGCGAGCGAGGGGAGCGGAAGCGACGTCGCCGGCCTCTACCGGCGGATCTTCGACATTCCCGACGACCTCGCGGCCGCCGCCGACGGGAGGGGGCGGGAGGTGGAGTCCGCTTCGCCGAGGGCCTTAGGCGGCCCCGCGACCGGAAACCACGATGGGTAGTCCGGAGAGGGCGGTGCTGGGGACGCGCGGGAGCCCGCTGGCCCTCTGGCAGGCGCGGCACGTGTCCCGGCTCCTCGAGCGGGCGAGCCCGGGGCTCGCCGTCGAGCTCGCGATCATCAAGACCGAAGGGGACCGGGTCGCGGACCGTCCGTTCGGGGACCTTAAGGGCCGGGGGTTCTTCGTCAAGGAGATCGAGGACGCGCTCCTCGAAGGTAGGATCGATCTGGCCGTGCACAGCCTCAAGGACCTGCCGACGGAGCAGCCCCGAGGCCTCGAGGTCGCGGCGGTCCTGCCGAGGCACGATCCGCGGGATGCGCTGTTGTCCGTCGAGGGGTGGTCGTTCGCCGAGATCCCCGCGAGGACGGTGGTGGCGACCGGGAGCCCGCGGCGGAGGTCGCAGCTCCTCCACGCGCGGCCGGACCTCGCCACGTGCCTCGTCCGCGGGAACGTCGACACGAGGATCCGCAAGCTTCGCGAGGGACGATTCGGGGCGATGGTCCTCGCGCTGGCCGGCGTCGAGCGACTCGGAATCAGCGAGGTCCCGATCCGGCCGATCCCGACCGAGGTTTGTCTACCGGCGGTGGGCCAGGGGGCGGTCGCGGTGGAGTGCCGGGAGCGGGACGATGCCATCCGCCGCCGGCTCGCGACCCTCACCGATTCCGAGACGCTCCTCTGCGTACTCGCGGAGCGCGCCTTCCTCCGTCGCCTGGGCGGAGGCTGCCTCGCGCCGGCGACGGCGCACGCGCGGATCGTGGACGGGCGCATCCTCCTGGACGCGATGGTGGGCGATCCCGACGGCGGGAGGCTCCTGCGCGACCGTGCCGAAGGGGGCTCCGAGGACGGCGCCCGGCTGGGCGAGGGTCTCGCCGATCGCCTCCTCGCCGCGGGGGGCGAGGCGATCCTCACAGACGCCCGGAGCGCCGCACCGGGCGGCGCCGCGACGCAGGCGTAACGCGCGATGTCCAGGGAGCGGCCCCTCGAGGGGAGGACGGTCCTGCTCACCCGGCCGGAATCCGAAGGTCGCGAGCTGGCGGCACGTCTCGCGAACCTCGGGGCGCGGGTCGTGACTGAGCCGGTCGTGGCGTTCGAGTCGCTGGCCGAGGCTCCCGAGGCGCGATCCGCCGCCGAGCGAGTCGATCGCTACGATCTCCTGGTGTTCACCAGCGCCAACGGCGTGCGGTTCTTCGCCGAGGCGCTGAGGCGTGTGGGGAAGGAGCCCGGGGACGTCAGGGTCCGCGTGGCGGCGGTCGGACCCGGCACGGCGAAGGCGCTCCGCGAGTCGGGATTCGTGGTCCAAAGGGTCGCGGCGGAAAGCCGCGCCGACGGGCTCGCGGCCGAGCTTCGAGGGGAGGTCCGGCCCGGCACGCGCGTCCTGTGGGCCAGGGCCGAGTCGGTCCGTCGAGTCCTGCCCGAGGCGCTCGCCGCCGCGGGGGCGGAGGTCGACGAGGTCGCGGTGTACCGGACCCTCGCCTCGGCGCGCGCACCGGCGGCGGCGGCGAGGCTCGCGACCGGCGATCTCGACGCGGTGGTGTTCGCGTCGCCCTCGGCGGTGAGGCTCCTGCTCGAGGCCGTCCCCGGCTCTAGCGCGGCGGCGGCGGGGGGGCTGCGCCGCGCGAGGCGGGTGGCGATCGGCGAGGTCACGGCGGCCGCGCTCGATCGGGCCGGCTATCCCGCGTCGTCGGTCGCCGGGGCGCCCACCGACGACGAGCTCGAATCGGCGCTCCTACGTTCGTTCCGGGACTGACGGCGCCTCGACGCTGTGGTACCATTCCGCCCAATTTTCCCAACGTTCACTTCTTCCTCCGGGAGGACCCCGTGACGAACGAGCAGGAACTTCGGCACACTCCGCTTCACCGAGCCCACGTGGCGGCCGGAGCCCGAATGGTGGAGTTCGCCGGGTGGCACATGCCGGTCCAGTACACCGGGGTCGTGGACGAGCACGTGGCGGTCCGGACCCGCGCCGGCCTGTTCGACGTGAGCCACATGGGCGAGGTCCTGGTCACCGGAAAGGAGGCGCAGGGGTACCTCCAGCACGTGACCTGCAACGACGTGTCGAAGCTCGTGCCGGGCCGGATCCACTACAGCGGCCTGATGACCCCGAACGGGGCCTTCGTGGACGACCTCCTCATCTACAAGATGGGGGAGGAGTACTTCTTCGTGGTGGTGAACGCCGCGAACACGGCAAAGGACTTCGCCTGGATGAGCGACCGCGCGAAGGGGTACGACGTGGAGGTGGCCGACGCCTCGGCCGATTGGGCGCAGATCGCGTTGCAGGGGCCGAGGTCCCTCGAGATCCTGAAGCCCCTCGCGGCCGCGGACCTGGCGTCGATGAAGTACTACTCCTTCGTCCGCGCCGACGTGGACTCCGTCCCGTGCATCGTCTCGCGGACCGGGTACACCGGCGAGGACGGCTTCGAGATCTACTCGCCGCCCGACGCGGGAGAGCGGATCTGGTACGCGGTCCTCGGCTCGGGGGCTCCCCACGGTCTCGTGCCGGTCGGACTCGGGGCCCGCGACACGCTCCGTCTCGAGTCGAAGATGGCGCTCTACGGCAACGACATCGACGCCACGACCACCGCGCTCGAGGCGGACCTCGGCTGGATCGTCAAGCTCGAGAAGGGGCCGTTCGTCGGCAGCGACGTGCTCGCGCGCCAGAAGGAAGAGGGGATCCAAAGGAAGCTCGTGGGGTTCGAGACGGAGGGGCGCGCCGTCGCCCGCCACGGCTTCCCGGCCTTCGTGGGCGGGAGGCCCGCGGGGGCGGTCACGAGCGGGAGCTTCGCCCCGTTCCTCAGGAAGAACATCGGGCTCGTCTACCTTCCCGACGGGTCGTGGGAGCCCGGAACTCGGTTCGAGGTGGAGATCCGAGGACGGCGCGAGCCCGCGGTCGTGGTGCCGACGCCGTTCTACAAGCGTCCCAAGTGATTCCGGAGAGCGCGGGGCCGGACGCGCTCCCGGCCCGCCATGGATGCGCCGGCCCGGGGCGGCCGGCGGGGAGGAGGCCGAGATGTACCCGAAGCAGATGCGTTACACGAAGGAGCACGAGTGGGTCGCGGCCACCGGGGACGTCGGCGCGATCGGCATCACCGACTTCGCGCAGCACGAGCTGGGCGACATCGTGTACGTCGAGCTGCCCGCGGTCGGACGCCGCGTGAAGACCGGCGAGACCCTGGGGACCATCGAGTCGGTGAAGGCGGTGTCCGAGGTCTACGCGCCGGTCTCAGGCCTGGTGACCGAGGTGAACGCCGCGCTGTCCGACGCCCCCGAGACGCTGAACAAGGACCCCCACGGGGCGGGCTGGATCTGCAAGCTGAAGCTCGAGGACCCGAAGGAGCCCGACCGGCTGATGGACGCGGACGCCTACACCGCCTTCGTCGCGAAGTAACGGGGAGCCTCGAGCTCCCGCGGGAGACGCGACCATGATGCGCTACCTGCCGCACGGACCCGCCGACCGGAAGGCGATGCTTCAGTACATCGGGGCTTCGGGCCCCGACGATCTCGTGGCCACCGTGCCGGAGGAACTCCGGCTCCGGGGACCACTGGATCTTCCCCCGCCGTTGTCCGAGATGGAGCTTCAGGACCGGATGTCCGAGCTATCCATGAAGAACGCCTCCACCGGCTGTTACCGTTCGTTCCTGGGGGCGGGGGCGTACGACCACTTCGTCCCGGTCGCGGTGGACCACCTGCTGTCGCGGACGGAGTTCTACTCCTCCTACACGCCGTATCAGCCGGAGATCAGCCAGGGGACCCTCCAGACGATCTTCGAGTTCCAGAGCCTCGTGTGCATGCTCACGGAGCTGGACGTGGCCAACGCGTCGCTCTACGACGGAGCGACCGCGGTGGTCGAGGCCCTGCTGATGGCGAGCCGGGTCGTGGGGCGCGACCGGATCGTGGTCGCCGGCACTCTCCATCCGGAGTACCTCGCGACCGTAAGGACGTACTTCAGGAACCTCGGCCTCTCGCTCACGGCCGTGCCGTGGGGGGACGACGGCCGAGTGGACCCGCGGGCCCTGGGCGCGGCGGTGGACGAGAGCACCGCGGCGGTCGCGGTGCAGAGCCCGAACGCGTTCGGGGTCGTGGAGCGGCTCGATCGGATCTCGGCGGAGGCCCGGGCGAAGGGAGCGGCGGCCGTGGCGGTCGTCGCGGAGCCGTACAGCCTCGGCGTGCTCCGGGGCCCCGGCGCCCTCGGGTGCGACGTCGCCGTCGGCGAGGCGCAAGCGTTCGGGAACGCGCTGTCGTTCGGCGGGCCGTACCTCGGATTCATGGCGGCCCGCGACCGATACGTCCGGCAGATGCCCGGGCGGATCGTGGGCGAGACCACCGACCTCGAGGGGCGCCGCGGCTTCGTCCTGACCCTCTCCACCCGCGAGCAGCACATCCGCCGCGCGAAGGCGACCTCGAACATCTGCACCAACCAGGGGCTGTGCATGACGGCGGCGACGATCCACCTGGCGCTGATCGGAAGGGAAGGCCTCCGCGGAATCGCCCTCGCGAACCGGGCGAAGGCGTCCTATACCGCCGGGAAGCTCGCCGCCGTGAAAGGCGTGAAGCGCGCGTTCGCCGGGCCCGTGTTCAACGAGTTCGTCCTCGACCTCCCGCGGCCCGCCGCCGAGGTTCTCGAGGCGCTCCGCGGGAAGGGGATCCTCGGCGGGCTCGACCTCTCGAGGTGGTTCCCGGAGATGCGCCAACGGATCCTGGTCGCGGTCACCGAGCGCACGCGCCGCGAAGATTCGGACGCCTACGCGGCGGCCATGGCGGAGGTGCTGTGATGGACGGCACATCGGAGACCCCCGCGGCGCGCGCCCGGCGGAGCCGCGATCGGTCGGGCCTCCTGTTCGAAGAGGGGGGGCCCGGGCGGATCGGAATCGACCTTCCGCCCCTCGACGTGCCGGACGCCGCGGACCCCATCGAGCCCGGGCTCCTCCGGGAGCGGGTGGACGGGATGCCCGAGCTGTCCGAGCCCGAGGTCGTCCGCCACTTCACCCGCCTCTCGATGCTCAACTACGCGGTGGACAGGGGTCTTTACCCACTCGGCTCGTGCACGATGAAGTACAACCCGAAGCTGAACGAGTGGGCCGCCCGGCTTCCCGGCTTCGCGCGGGTCCACCCTTACGCTCCGGAGGAACTGGCCCAGGGCTGCCTCGAGCTGATGCACGAGCTGGAAGGGCTCCTGGCCACGATCACGGGGATGGACGCGGTCACGCTCCAACCGGCGGCGGGGGCGCACGGCGAGCTCACCGGAATCATGCTGGTGCGGGCCTGCCTCGGAGCCCGGGGCGACCCGCGCAAGATCATCCTCGTTCCCGATTCGGCGCACGGCACCAACCCGGCGACGGCGTCGTTCTCGGGATACGGCGTCGAGGAGATTCCCTCGAACGCCAAGGGGTGCGTGGATCTCGAAGCGCTGAGACGCCGCGTCGACGGAACCGTCGCGGCGCTGATGGTGACGAACCCGAACACGCTGGGGGTGTTCGAGGAGGATCTCGTCGAGATCGCGCGGATCCTCCACGAGCGCGGCGCCATGCTCTACATGGACGGCGCGAACATGAACGCGATGATCGGCATCACCCGCCCGGGGGACGCCGGCGTCGACGTCATGCACCTCAACCTGCACAAGACGTTCTCGACGCCGCACGGCGGCGGCGGGCCGGGGGCCGGCGCGGTCGCGGTCAAGCGGCACCTCGAGCCGTACCTGCCGGTTCCGCGCGTCGTGAAGGAGTCGGGCGCCTACCGGCTCGAGCACGATCGACCGCACAGCATCGGAAGGGTCCGGTCGTTCCACGGGAACTTCGGGATGTTCGTCAGGGCGTACGCCTACATCCGCGCGCTCGGCGCCCGCGGTCTCAGGGAGACCGGCCTGACCGCCATCCTCAACGCGAACTACGTGAGGAAGGGGCTCCTGGGGGTGCTCACGCTGCCCTACGCCTCCCCGTCCTTCCACGAGGTGGTGTTCGCCGACCACGATCTCGAGAGGGAGACCGGGGTCAGGACCCTGGACATCGCGAAGCGGCTGATGGACTACGGCTTCCACCCGCCGACCGTCTACTTCCCGTTGATCGTTCACGGCGCGATGATGATCGAGCCGACCGAGACGGAAAGCCGGGAGGAGCTCGACGCGTTCGTCGCCGCGATCAAGGCGATCGTCGAGGAGGCTCGAACGGACCCGGAGCTGGTCAAGAGCGCTCCGCACACCACTCCGCTGCGTCGTCTCGACGAGACCGCGGCGGCGAGGAAGCCGAAGCTCAGGTGGAGGCCCTGACCGGGTCGCGGCACGGAGCGCGGTCACTCCGGACGCGGGGGGGACGCCGCCGCGGGCCAGGGCTCGCCGATCGCCGCGTAGAGCCGCGGCAGGATCTCGAGCGGCAGTCCGACCACGTTCGACCACGAGCCCTCGATCCCGAGGACGAGCGCCGCGCCTCGGCCCTGGATCCCGTACGCTCCCGCTTTGTCCCGCGGCTCGCCGGTCCCTACGTACCAGAGGACGGTCGACTCCCCGAAGGGCCGGAACGTCACACGGGTCGATTCCACGGCTTCCGCGTGACGGGCGTCGCCGATCCGGGCGAGGAAGACCCCGGTCAGCACCTCGTGGGCTCGGCCGGATAGCCGGCGCAGCATGGCGGCGGCGTCGGCGTCGTCGGCGGGCTTTCCGAGAATCGCGCCTCCCAGCACCACCGCGGTGTCCGCCGCGAGGACGAGGCCCGTGGCCCGGCTCGCCGCGAGGCGGGCCAGCGCGTGCCTTCCCTTCGCCGACGCGAGGCGGAGGACGTGAGCCTCCGCGGACTCGCCCGGGAGCGGCTCCTCGGGCACGCCGGTGGGGCACGGAACCGGGTCGAGGCCGGACTCGAGGAGCAGCGCGAGGCGCCGCGGAGAGGCCGAGGCGAGGAAGAGTGGCACGCTTCATCTTCCCGGCCGGCCGGTCCCCCTGTCAACCGCCGGGCCCGTTGGCGCCTCGGGGAGTGGACTCCTATAATCGCCGCTTCTGGGCCGGGGGCGATCGAGGAGAGGGAACACGAGATGAGACGATGGTCGGTACTCGCCTTGTCGGCTCTCGTCGCGGCCGCGGCGCTCGGCGCCCGCGCCGAGACCCCTCAGGCGCCCACGACCGGTCCCCCCGCGCGGAGCCTGGAACCCCCGTCCGACGTGCTGGTGGCCGCAGGGAGCGCTCCCGATCTGATCCTGCTGTACACCGGGGACGTCATCGGCTACCTGGAGCCGTGCGGGTGAAAGTTGAACCCCGCGGGGGGCCTGGCCCGGCGGGCCTGGCTCAAGAAGCAGCTGCAGCAGAAATTTCCCGACGCGGCCATCGTGCTCCTCGACTCGGGCAACTTCTCGGACAACCCGTCGCCCGAGGGCGACGCGAAGACGACCGCGCTTCTCGAGGGGATGGGCCGTCTCGGGTACTCCGCGGCGGGCGTCGCCGAGCGCGATCTCGTGCTGGGTTACGACGAGCTGGCCAAGAAGACGCACGGCGTGCCGTTCGACTTCGTCTCGACGAACCTCGTGCGGAAGGGGTCGAGCGATCCGGTGTTCAAGCCGTACGTGATCGTCGAGGCACGGCGGGGCGGCGGGAAGCCTCCGGTGCGCGTCGGCGTGATGAGCGTCGTCCGCTACAACCCGGTGTTCCTCAAGGCGGGCCCCGCGGGAAGCAATCTCGCCATCGCCCAGCCGGCGGAGAGGGTGCGCCGCTACCTGCCGGAGGTCCGCAAGGCCTCGGACGTCGTGGTGCTGCTCGGCGAGCTGAGCGGATTCGACGCCCGCCAGGTCGTCCGTGACGTCCCCGGGATCGACTTCGTGTTCGGGGCGTACGGCGGGACGGCGAGCGGCAACGAAGAAGTCGAGGGTTCGACTCGGATCGTCTACACGGGGAACCAGGGGAAGCGGATCGGCGAGACGCGCGCGTTCCTCGACGCGCAGAACCGTGTGGTCTCGGAGGAGAGCTACCTCTACTTCCTGACCGGCCGCTATCCCGACGATCCGGACATGCTGCACTGGGTCCAGGCGGCCCTCGCGAAGGCGAAGCCGGCGAGTGCGGGAGCGGCCCCTCCTTCCGCCGGGGCCCCCGCTTCGCAAGGCGGGACCGGGCCGTGACCCTGGTGCGCGGGCGCGTCCTGGCGCTCGACCTGGGTGACGCTCGCATCGGCCTGGCGCTCTCGGACGAGCTGGGATTCACCGCGCAGCCCGCGGGGAACCTCGCGCGGACGGGGAGCCGCGAGGTCGTCCGGGCGGTCGCGAAGCTCGTGGCAGGCCACGGGGTTTCCCGGATCGTCGTCGGCCACCCGCTCCACCTCTCCGGCGAGGAAGGGGAGCGCGCCCGCGACGCCCGGGAGACCGCGAGGCGGCTCGAGGCCTCGCTCTCCGTTCCGGTGGAGCTGTGGGACGAGCGGCTGACGACGGCGGAGGCCGAGCGGGCGCTGATCGAGGGCGGCGTGCGACGCGCGCGTCGACGCGAGGTGGTGGACTCCCTGGCGGCCGTGCTGATCCTGCAGAGCTGGCTCTCGGCGCACCCGCTGGATGGGCAACCTACGGAAGGGTGATCGAGGGCGACCGCTCACTCCTCCACGTACGTGCCGTCGGTCCCCTGGATTCCGTGGAAGTTGATCTCGCGCCGCCGTGCCTGGTCCGAGAGGCGTTCGTTGATCACGCCGCGCTCGTTGATCTCGCCGCGGAGCAGCGCCGCGTGGTGGAACTTGCAGAACCCCTCGAGGTACGCCGGATCCTGGCAGAACAGCGCGCCTCCCCAGCTCGTACGGAACATGCAGTGGCTCACGCCGCTCCTCCCGGCGCCGCATTATAGTCGACGCGGCGCGACCCGCGTAGAATCGCCGCATGGGGACTCGCCGGCGCGATCGCGGGTTCGAGACGCTGGGCGCTCCGGGAGCGCGCGGCCTGTCGCTCCCGCCGCACCGCGCCCGCGAGCTCGTGCTGGCCGACGCCTGGCGGCGCGCGGCGGGCCGCGTGCTGGCGGACCGGGCCCGTGCGGTGCGCGTCGAGCGCGGCACCCTCGAGGTCGAGGTCCCGGAGCGGCGCTGGGCGGAGGCGCTCGCCGCGCAGCTCCTGGAGCTGGCGTCTCGGACCGCGGCGCTCGCGCCGGAACTCGCGATCCGGAAGCTCAGGGTGCGTCTCCCCGGAGGAGTCGAAGCCATGCCGGTCACCCGGCTCGACCCGGACCGGGAGTCTCGCGGGGCCGCCGGCCGGCCGGAGCGCGTCGCGTCGCGCCGGCAGGTCCGCGCGTCCCGGGGCGACCCGGCGCCGGTTGAGGCGACCTCCCTGAGCCTGATCGAGCTGCGCGACCGCTACCTGGCGCGGTCCGCGAAGGCTCGTGGCGGCACCGTTCGGCGCAGCCGGACCTAGAACGACCGGCTCGCCGTCAGGAGCCACGCGCTCTTCGCCCGGCCGAAGTACTGGTCATCCCGCCGCCACTCCGCGGCGATCGCGACCCCGACGGGAAGGGCGGCCCCGGCGGCCGCAGCGCGCCGGCTCACGTGCCCGTCCTCGGCTTCGAGCCTCAGGAACGGAACGGCGCGCCACCCCTCCCGTGGAAGGGACCAGCGGACGCCGCCGCGGGCGTTCCAGCGCCGCGACGCGGTTCCGGTGGACTGGACCACCGCCCCGGCCCTCGCGCGATAGTCGAGGATCCCGAGGCGCGACCCGGCGGCGAGCGGCACGGCGCGGCCGTACCCCGGCGACTCGAGCCCCGCCTCGATCACGTTCAGGCTCGTGATCGTGTCGTTCGGATGCGCGAGCTGGTGGTTGGAGCGGTGGTAGGCGTAGATGCCCAGCACCCGGCCGCGGGTCTCGCGCTCGACGCCCAGGTCGTAGAGGTAGTAGAGCTCGTCGGTGTCCCGCCCGGTCAGCACGTTCGCGTCGACGTCCAGCACGGCGCGGCAGAGGCCCAGGAAGGGGGGAGAGAGCACGAGGATCTCGAGGCGTCCTGCGGAGCGACCGCCGCCGGTCCCCGCCGCCACGCTCCCGCCCACGTCGGGCGGCGTGGGGCGTGGCGCGGGTCCCGCGAACGGTCCCTCGGCGTAATCGAACCCCGCGGTCAGAGAGGTGACCTGGACTCCCAGGGGCTGGCGCGATCGGAGGTAGCGAGCGAAGAACGCGACCCGCCGCCCGCCGGGAAGCTCGAAGTCGATCCTGGGGCCGGCCGCGACGTCGGCCGTGAACCCGGTACCCCGCGCGGCGAGCACGTCGACCTTCGCGTCGGCGCCGACCGCGAGCCCGCGCGCGCGGTGGAGCCACCTCACGTCTCCCTGCGCCAGCGCCGTGGCCTCGACGTCCCGTCGAGCCGCCACGACCGAAGCCTCCACGTGCCATTCGAGCGGGCGGGACCAGGACGCGCCCCTGAAGCCCGGGGACTCGACGCCGGCGCCGACGTACGTCACGAACGGGTCAGAGGCGGCGTCCACCCTCTCTTTTCCGCGTCGTCCCGCGAACACCGAGATCACGCGCCCCGACGGGAGTGGGCTCCTGAGGCCCGCCTCGAGGGTGGAGTCCACCTCACGCACCGTGAACGTGAAGCTCGACGTGGCCTTCTCGATGGCGGTGAGGGCGTCCACCGAGAGGTAGACACTTCGGCCGCCCGCCACGGCGAAGGGGAGGTCGGCGCGGAGGTCGCCGAGGAGGTCGAGATCGCGGGAGAAGACCCACGCCAAAGAGCCGCCGGCGGAGACTTTTTCCGCGGCGTCGCCGCCGGCCCTCGCCGACGCGGACGAAGCGAGGAGCCCGAGCAGGACGAGCACGGCTGACGCCGGCGCGTGTCGATGCATCGGGAGCACCGGATCAGGACGGCTCGCGAGCGGCCAGCGCGAACGGGACGCTCGCCGTGGCCGAGCCTCCGGCCGCGTCGGTGACCTCGATCCGGACGCGGTAATCGCCCGCCGGCCAGCGGTCGCCGGTCGGGAGCGACCAGCCCTGCGCCCCTTGGGCCGGATCCAGCACGACAGGCTTCCCCAGCGCCGTGAACCGCCCGTCGTTCTCCTTCCCCTCGATCCGGTAGACGACACGGTAGGGAGGGTGCCCGCCGTAGATCTCGTAGAACACGTTCACCGCGTCGCCGCGGTGGAGCGACCTGCCGGGCAGCGGGACGACGCGGAACGACCCGACGAGGTACGGCTCCTCGTACGAGGCCAGCGACGCGTAAGCGACCGGCTCGAGCGACCGGGCGAGGACCACGTCGCTGACGCCGAGGCCCGCCTTGGGAGCCGGGAGCTCGAGGTCGGAATGCTGGATGCCGTTGCTCTTCCCCTCCGGATCCGCGACGAGGATCGTGAGCGTCCAGGTCCCGGGGTCCAGGAACAGCCGTCCCTGCGCGACCCTCTCGCTCCCCGATCCGTCGACGTGGAACGATCCTTCGCCGAGGATGCGCTGGGCCTTCGTGGCATCGAGCGGCGTGAACCTCGCGAGGATCGAGGGAACGGTCTCGTAGTCGCGCTCGGGGATGCTCACCGTGACGGTCACGAGCGTCTTCCCCTCGAATCCCTGAGGCCGGTACCGGTCCACCTCCGCCGCGACCGAGTGGGCGGCATAGGTCTCGAACGTCTCGACCCGCCCGATGAGGTACTCCTCCTGGGACGGGATCGCCTGCAGCGTGCCCTGGTCGAGCATGACGCCGAGGTCGTTCTTTCCTCCGGGCCAGGCCCGGGTGCTCAGCCAGTTGTTCCAGAACGCCGAGTTCTTGTCCTTGAGCGCGTCGAAATCGAAGAACACGCTGGCGAGCCGTGGATCCTGCGACAGCTTGTACTCCCCCGAGACGTCGCGGGCGAACGGGACGACGACGATGGTGTCAAGCGACTTGTTGGGAGCCGGGCGCCCCTCGTAGAGCCAGCGGATGAGCCCGCGGGTCGTGGTCGGCGTCAACCCCTCGATCTGGGCGTTCGAGTCCTCCTCGATCGACGTGGGCGGCCCGTAGAGGACGAAGATCTTCCCGCGGTCGGTCATCCACCCGGGCTTGGAGCTGTCGACGAACTTGTCGTTGGCCTCCCTGACCCGCTGCCAGAACATCTGGCGGTACTCGTTGGCCAGAGTGTTCGGGGTCGGATCCCGCTTCGCCCAGAATCGCTCGACGAAGATCGCCCGCGAGGCGTCGTCCTTCAACTGCTTGAAGGCGCGCACCTCCAAGTCCGACATGATGTAGCGGACGGGACCGTCGGGCCAGTCCTTGATTTCGGGGGCCTTCGCCGACCGCGCGGCGGAGCCGCCGGCGGCCGTCGCCGCCAGCACGACGAGGATCCCCGCGACGCGCCGGATGCGGGAGGGGGCCGGAGGCGTCATCGGTGCCAAGGCCGCTCCTGGTCCGGGCGGCGCCCACGGCGCTCCCGGAGGGGTGGGAGTATAATCCGCCGTTCCGAACTCCGCCGGCGAGCGCGGCGGACCCGGGGGCAGCGTTGAACGGAAAGGTCTGGAACCGCCAAAAACCCGAGCCGGAGCGAAGTCCGGCGCCTCAGGAGGGCGCGCCCGGCCCCGCGGGCGCCCCGGCGACACGGGGGAGCACGATGGAGAAGCTCGTGAACATCGGTCAGTCGATTCAGATCAAAGGGGAGCTCACCGGGAACGAGGACCTCACCATTGAGGGGAAGGTCGACGGCAAGATCGGTCTCAAGGACCACAACCTGACGATCGGCGCCAACGGGAAGATCACCGCCGAGATTCAGGCCAAGACGGTGATGGTGATCGGCGAAGTGGTGGGGAACATCACCGCGGACGACAAGGTGGAAGTGGCGGCCACCGGCTCGATGAGGGGGGACATCGTCGCGCCGAGAGTGGTGCTGGCCGACGGCGCCCGATTCAAGGGCAGCATCGACATGGACCGCAAGCCCGGCGCTCCCGGCGCTCCTCCGAGACCCGGGATCCCCGGCGCCACGGGCGGCGCCGCCTAGAGCCGGGCGGGCGCGGGGTCGGCCGGTGGCCCTGAGGCCACGAGAGAAGGACACGACGGCTGCCGCGGCGGACGGCGATGCGGCGCCCGTCGCCGCCCTCAAGGGGCGCCCCTGCGGTGGCCTGGCGCGCGTCCTCGCGCGCGCGTTTCGGGAGGGCAAGCCCGAGATCCTCGTGCTCGGGCCGCTGTGCGGGGAGTCGGTGGTGTACCTCGCCGGACGCGGCGCTCGTGTGCACGTCGAGGATTTCGAGCCCCCGCCGCCCGTGCCGGTGCGGCGGCCAGGGGAGCCGCCTCCCGAGGTCGCTCCGGTGCGGCTCGACCAGCCGGACGCGCTGTTCCACCTGGTCCTCGCATGGGAGGCCGCCGATTTCGTCCCGCCGGACCGCCTCGCGGAGGTCGGCGGAGAGTTCCGCCGCATCCTCCGGGACGGAGGGGGGCTCTTCCTCTTTTCCCACGGGCGTCCCGAGGCCGAGGACGAAAGGCTATCGCGCTACGTGCTCCTCGCGGACGACCTGATCTCCCGCGAGATGATCGGGCGCGACCGGCGTCAGCGGTACGTGCATCCTACGCGCGATCTCGAGCGGGCGCTCAAGGGCTTCGCGATCCAGGGAATCCAGCTCCAGCGGACGCAGATGCGGGAGATCACCGCGCTCAAGTCCGAGACGGGCTGATCTCCGCCGCCGCGGCCGGGACGCGCGGCTACCAGGCGGAGCGGCCGCGGCCGGGCGCCGCGGCGGAGCGGGAACCGCGCCCGGGACGCCTCGGCTCCCACGACGTGATGAACCTCGAGAGCGGGATGCGGTCCTCGGCGGCCTCCGGCACCTCCTCCGACTCCTGAGGCGCCCAGGGCTCCGCCTTGCGCCGTCCCGCGGCCGCCTCGATCTGGTCCAGCTCTCGGTGGGCGAGGTCGCGGATGTCCTTGCGCAGCCCTTGCGCGGCGATCTCCTCGGTGTGCTTCCGGCGTCCCTCGACGAGCTCGGCCAGGTAGGCCGCGATCTGCTCCTTCGAGTAGAAGTTCGACGGGTCGTAGGCCGAGAGGTCCCCGCCGTCGAAGCGGACGACCTCGTCCATCATCAGCGCGCCTTTTCGGTACTCGTGGGTGCCGCGCAGGTCGCCGCGCTGCAAGGCCGCCATCACGTCGATCGGGACCCGGGTCGCCTTCCTCACGAGCTTGCGCGCGCCGCTCCCCTTGTCCACCTCGATGATCTCGCCGACCCCGCCGGTGTTGTACTGGAAGAAGTGCACCTTCCCGGGGAAGCGGGCCGAGAGGTCCATGACGATGTCGTGGAACGCGTTGACCTTGCGCCCCTGGTTCCCGATGATGAAGTCGTCCATCCCGACGATCCTGACGCTCTCTCCCGCCTTCTCCGGGACCGTGGCGAAAGAGTGGCTCGACTCGCCCCACAGGTACGCCAGCACGCCCTGCTCGGGGGTCAGGCGGTGGGCGAACGGATAGACGGTGTTGCGGCGCGTGATGAAGGCGAAGACCAGCCCGTCGAGCCTTTCGAGCGGCGGGAGGTCGATGGATTCGGCGCAGATCGACTGGAGCGAGCCGCCCCGGCGGACCTTGAGGTGCCGGCGGTCCAGCACGCCCCGGCCGTTCTCTCCGAGGCGCTCGTCGAGGAAGTCGATCTTCCCGCGGGCGTCCACCATCACGTTCTCGAGAAGTGCCGTGCGGTGCGACAGGGCGTGGTGCATCGCCTCCTGGAGGCCCGGTTCCACGTCGGTCTTCACGTAGAACCCCTGCTCGGTCCCGAACGCGGACCCGTCCCGTTTGAGGAACACGATGTCGTCCTGCGCGACCCAGGTCCCCTCGCCGCTCTCCGAGTCGAGGCCGAGCTGGTGGCACGACCAGGTGCTCTTGCCGGTGGCGGTCAGACCGAACATGAACACCCCGAACGTCCTGAGCTTCCCGCTCTGCTGGTCCCTCGCCCGGACCACCTTGGTGCCGGCGTGGAGGCCGAGCTGGCCGCGCTCGTCCGCGCGGTACATCCCCTGGCGGAGGAACCCTTTCTTGCACTCCCCGGTGTAGTCGGTTCCCATCGCGATGTTGATGTTGTACTCGGGAAGGGCGAGGACCTGCATCCTGAGCCGGTGCTCCTCCGGGACGTCGATCATCACGAACTCGGGCCCGGGCCGGGAGGCCCGCACGTCGTTCATCGTGCGCGCCCACATGTACGCGAGCCGGTAGTTCTTCGGGTCCGACACCGAGACGTACAGGTTGCAGATCGGGTTGAACTCCGGGTTGTCCCCCATCTGGCGGCGCACGTGGACGAAGGGGAGCGTCCTCAGGAGCTGCAGGACCTTGTGGAGCTGCTCCGGCGCCTTCTGCACCAGGTCGAGCTGGAGGGAACTGGGGCGGGGGAGCCAGGCCTGGGAACTGCCGAGGTAGACGGTCCGCGCCGCCATGCGCGACGAGATCCCCGAGAACCAGAGGTGCGACCCGTTCGCCGTCCGCCGCGAGCTCAAGAGGGCGCTCCGCCTCAGCGCCCACAGGGACGGGTGCTCGATGTTCGGCCCGCCGAGGCAGCCCCTCAGGTTCTCCGCGAACCTGCGGTACACGTCGGGGTCGTAGGGTCCGGCGCCCATGGATCACCTCTCCTCGCGAGCCGTCGCGGAAGGCGGAGCATAGCGGAGGCGGCGGACGCCGCGCAAGGCGACGGCGAGGCTCCCGACGCGCCCGTTCCGGACCGGAAGGGTCGGCGTTCGAACCCTTGAACCGGCTCCGAACTTGGCGTAACGTGGCGCCCCGCCTTCGGGATCGGAGGAAGAAGCCATGTTCTGGTTGCCGTGGGTCATCGCCGCCGCCGTGATCGTATCGCTGTTCGTCCTGTGGGCGGTCAATTACCGCAAGGTCGGTCCGAACCAGGCCCTGGTGATCTCCGGACGGACCAGCACGGTGGTGGAAGCGGACGGGCGGCGGCGGAAGGTCGGCTACCGCCTCCAGGTCGGGGGCGGCACGTTCGTGATGCCGTTCATCGAGACGGTGGACTCTTTCCCGCTCGAGGTCTTCTCCCTCGCGATCCGCTGCCCCGAGGTGCTCTCGGCCCACGGCGTGCTGATCTCCGCCGAGGCGCAGGGTCAGGTCAAGGCGTCCAGCGGCGAGGCCTCGCTCCACCGCGCCATCGAGAACTTCCTCTCGAAGGGGTCGAGCGGGATCGTGGACGTGTCGCAGGAGGTGCTCGAAGGGCACATGCGGGCCGCCCTCGGCACGATGTCCGTGGAGGAGATCTACGCCGACCGCGAGGGGTTCGCGCGGAAGGTGCGCGACGCCGCGGCCGAAGATTTCTCGCGGCTCGGCCTCGAGCTGGTCTCGTTCTCCCTCAAGGACATCAGCGACGCGCAGGGGTACATCCTGGCCCTGGGCGCCCGGCGCATCGCCGAGATCAAGCGCGATGCGACCATCGCGCAGGCCGAGACCGAGCGGGACGCGGCGATCAACGCCGCGATGGCCCGGAAGGAAGGGGACGTGGCGCGCCTCAAGGCGGAGGCCGAGCTGGCCCAGGCGACGCGGGACTTCGAGATCCAGCGCGCCGAGTTCCAGGCCGCGGTCAACTCGCAGCGGGCGCAGGCCGACGTGGCGTACGACCTCGAGCGCGCGAAGCTCGACCTCTCTCTGAAGCGGCAGGAGTACGAGGTGCGGCTCGCCGAGAAGGAGCTGTCGGCGAAGGTGGAGGAGCGCGAGGCGGTCCGCCGGGAGAAGGAGCTCGAGGCCAGCGTGAAGCGTCCCGCAGAGGCCATGAACTACCAGGGCCGTCTCGAGGCGGAGGGGGAGGCGTACCGGAAGGAGCTCGAGGCCAAGGGGAAGGCCGCGGGCATCCGCACCATCGGGAACGCCGAGGCCGAGGCGGCCCTCGCCCGCGGGAAGGCGGAGGCGGAGGCGATGCGCGCGAAGGCGACGGCCTGGAAGGACTACTCGGAGGCTGCGCTCACCGAGATGGTCATCAAGTCGCTTCCCGAGCTGGCCCGGGCGGTGTCCGAGCCGCTCTCGAAGGTGGAGAAGATCGTGATGGTGGGCGACGCGAGCGGGGCCCAGAAGATCACCGGGCAGGTCGCCGCGGTGCTCGCGCAGCTCCCGACGGTGGTGGAGAGCCTGACCGGCCTGAACCTCGCCGACCTGCTCGCGCGGGGCAAGAAGAAGGACGACGCGAAGGACGGCCAGTAGGGAGGGGGCCCCATGTTCTCCGATCGCGTCAACCGGATCGCGCTCTCCCCCACGCTGAGGATCGGCGCCAAGGCGCAGCAGATGCGCGCGCAGGGCGTCGACGTGGTGGACTTCTCGGTGGGCGAGCCCGATTTCCCGACCCCCGAGCCGATCAAGCGCGCCGCCAAGGCGGCTCTCGACGCGAATTTCACCAAGTACACCGCCAACGACGGGATCCCGGACCTCAAGCTCGAGATCGCCGACAAGCTGCTGCGGGAGAACAGCCTCAGGTACTCGCCGGACGAGATCATCGTCTCGCCCGGCGCCAAGGTCTGCCTGTTCCACCTCGCGATGGCGCTGTACGGGCCCGGCGACGACGTCTTGATCCCCTCCCCGTACTGGGTCTCGTACCCGGACCAGGTGACGCTCGCCGGCGCGAACCCCGTGTTCCTCCCCACCCGCGAGGAGGACGGCTTCAGGCTCCAGGCGAAGACGCTGGCCGCCGCGATCACCCCGAACACCAAGGCCCTGATCCTCAACTACCCCTGCAATCCCACCGGGGCGACGTACGCCCGCGACGACCTCCAGGCGATCGCCGACGTCTGCGTCCGGGAGGACATCTGGGTCGTCTCCGACGAGATCTACGAGCGCCTGATCTACGACGGCGCGCGCTTCGTGTCCATCGCGTCGGTGGACGAGAAGATCCGGAAGCGCTCGGTGGTGGTCAACGGGTTCTCGAAGGCGTTCTCCATGACCGGGTGGCGGCTGGGCTACGCGGCCGGTCCCCGCGAGGTGATCCAGGCCTGCTCCAAGATCCAGTCCCACAACACCTCGAACGCGACCTCCTTCGTGCAGAAGGGGGGGATTGAGGCGCTCCGCTCCTGCTCGATGGAGGTGGAGCGGATGAAGCAGGAGTTCGAGCGGCGCCGGAACGCCGTGGTGTACCGGCTGCGCTCGATCCCCGGCGTCTCCTGCCCCGAGCCGAAGGGGGCGTTCTACGCGTTTCCCAACGTCGAGCGCTACCTCGACAAGGAATTCTCCGGCGCCCCCCTCCGGAACACCTATGGCCTCGCCTACTACCTCCTGAAGGAGGCGCAGGTCGCGGTGGTGCCGGGGCAGGCGTTCGGCTCCGACGCCCACGTCCGGCTCTCGTTCGCGCTGTCCATGGAGAGGCTCGAGGAGGGAATGCGGCGGATCGAGCGGGCCCTCCTGCGCCTCGACGAGCCGAAGCGCGTCCGGCCCCGCGCGCTCAACAACGTGGTCACCAAGGTCCGGGACGCGGCGCCGACCGAGGTGCTCTCGGTGGTCGGCGCGCGCAACGCGGCCCTCGCCGAGGCGGAGGCCCACCTCCCGCCGGACGCGTACTTCCAGTGGAACGCGTCCATCGCCGGGATCGTCGTGCAGCTCAGGACGAACTCGCCGCACCTCGCCGACTTCTACCAGGAGAACTTCTATCCCGCCTCCCTCGACGGCGACCTCGAGCCCCACGCGGTGATCTACGCGGTCAAGGACGTGCCCGGGCGCGAGCCCCGGGGAATGGTGAGCCTCGAAACCGCCACGGGCTTCGTGCTGAACAGCGCGTTCTACGGCCAGCTGCGCTCCATCGCGCTCTCGCTCGCTGCGGACGGCGCCGCGCGAACGTCGGGGGCGCTCCTGGCCCACGCCGCCGCGCTGGACCGCGAGGGCCGCGGCGCCCTGGTGTGGGGTGAGGCGGGCTCGGGCCGGACCGCGGTGCTCGCGGCGGCGCTTCGCGAGGACGGGGTGCGGCTCGTGGCGGCGGAGGACGTCTTCGTGCGGCCGTCCCCCGACGGGCCGACGGCGGAGCTTCCCGAGCGCAAGCTGTACCTCAAGGCGAAGTGGATGAAGCACGTACCGGAGATCGAGAAGCTCCTGGAGCGGACCAAGCTCGAGAACCTCGCGGTGAGCCGCGAGCAGTGCCACGAGGACCACGAGGGGGGCGAGTGCCCTCTCGACCGCGGGGCGGCGGTTTGCGTCGCCGCCTCGGGCGGCGGGCGCATCCTGCTGGACCCGGCGTGGCTCGGCGCCGGACGCCGGCACGTCCGGAGGACCGCGCTCGAGGTCTCGGTCCTCCTCGCGAGAGACGCGGTGCTCCCCGCGGTGCAGGAGCTGTCGCCGCGGGACGCGGCGCGCCGACTCGCCGCGGGGAACCTGCCCGGCGGCCGGGGCCCCGCCTCGCCGTTCTTGAACCCGCACCTCGCCGGGACCGACACGGCGCGCCTCGAGGCGACGCAGGTCCAGTACGAGCGGCTGTTCGGGGTCAGCCGCTGCGTCGTGGTCAACGCGTCGATCGGATCGCCCGAGACCGTCGCGAAACGGTTGCTCGACCTGCTTCGCTGACGGCTCGGGCGGGGATCGCGATGCGCCTTCCAGGGAGCGAGCGGACACGCGCGCGGATCGGAACGGCGATCCTGCTCGGCGCCGCGGTGCTCGCCGTCTTCTCGCCGGTGCTTAGGAACGGCTTCGTCGGGTACGACGACGACGTCTACGTGGCGCGCAATCCGCACGTCCGGGACGGGCTCGGCCCCGGCGGGGTGATCTGGGCGTTCACCACGACGCGCGCCGCGAACTGGCATCCCCTGACCTGGCTCTCGCACCTGCTCGACGAGCGGGCGTTCGGCTCGAGCGCCGCCGGGCACCACGCGACGAGCCTGCTGCTCCACCTGGCCAATACGGTGCTTCTCTTCCTGCTGCTCGACGCGCTCACGCGGTCGATGGCGGCCAGCGCGCTGGTCGCGGCGCTGTTCGGCGTGCACCCGCTCCACGTCGAGTCGGTGGCCTGGATCGCCGAGCGGAAGGACGTCTTGAGCACCCTCTTCTGGATCCTCGCGTGCTGGGCTCATGTCCGGTGGGCGAGGTCCCCGTCGGCCGGGCGGTACGCGCTCGTCGTCCTGGCGCTCGTCCTCGGGCTCCTCTCGAAGCCGATGCTGGTCACGCTGCCGTTCGCGCTGCTGCTCCTCGACCGATGGCCGCTCGAGCGCTGGTCCTGTCGTGGGGCCCGCGCCCTCCCGCCTCTCGTACGGGAGAAGCTCCCGCTGTTCGCGATTGCCTTCGCGTCGGCGATCGCGACGTACGCGGTGCAGCGATCGGGGCACGCGGTCGGATCGCTGGAGCAGCTCCCGATGGGCGTTCGCGTCGCGAACGCCATCGTCTCGTACGGCGCGTATCTGGCGAAGACGGCGTGGCCGAGCGCTCTCGCGGTCTTCTATCCCCACCCGCGGAACGCGGTGCCCGCGCTCGAGGTGGCCGCTTCCGCGGCGGCGCTCCTCGCGGTGACGCTGTTCGTCGTCCGGCAGGAAGGCCGGCGGCCGTTCCTCCTGGTCGGCTGGCTCTGGTACCTCGGCACGCTCGTGCCGGTCATCGGGCTCGTCCAGGTGGGTGGGCAGGCGCGGGCGGATCGGTACACCTACGTTCCGCTGATCGGCGTCTTCCTGATGCTCGCGTGGGGGGTCCCGGAGCTGCTCTCATCCGTCATCCGCGGCCCGGGCTCCCGCCGGCTGATCCCGATTTACGTCCTGCTCCCCGCGCTCGCCGTGGCCGCGCGCGTGCAGGTGGGGCACTGGAAAGACGCGGTGTCCCTGTCGGAGCACGCGATCGCGGTGACGCGGAACAACGCCGTCGCCCACGCGAACCTGGCGGCCGCCCTCTCGGCCCGGGGATCCGCCGACCGGGCGATCCCGGAATTCGAGGAGGCCGTCAGGATCGATCCCCGCCAACCGGAGGCGCAGAGCGGCCTCGCGCTGCTTCTCGCCGAGCGCGGCCGGCTCGACGAGGCGGTGTCCCACGCGGAAGCGGCGATCCGGGCGCGTCCCGGGTACGCGCCCGCGCACAATCACCTGGGGATCGCGCTGAAGCGCCTCGGCCGGCCGAAGGAGGCGGCCCGGGAGTTCGAGGCGGCGGTGGCACTCGACCCGGAGCTGGCCGAGGCCTGGAGCAACCTCGGCCTCGAGTCCCTCGACGAGGGCCGCGACGAGACCGCGGACTCGGCGTTCCGGCGGGCGCTCCGCCTCGATCCGGGCCTGAAGGAGGCGCGCAACAACCTCGGCATCGCGCTCCTCCGGGAGGGACGGGTGGACGAGGCGATCGCGGAACTCCGCGAGGCGGTGAAGACCGCGCCGGGCTACGCCACGGCTCATCGGAACCTCGGCCGCGCTTGGGCCGCGAAGGGGAGAATCGAAGAGGCGCGCGCCGAGTTCGAGCAGTCCCTGGGCGCCGACCCCCGCGCGGCGGAGACCCACCAGGACTACGGCTTCGCGCTGGCCGGCAGCGGGCGATTCGACGAGGCGATCGCCCAGTACCGGGAGAGCCTGCGCCTCGACCCCGGCTACCCTGAGGCCCACAACAATCTGGGAGCCGCCTTGATGGAGCAGGGCCGGATGGCGGAGGCACGGACGGAGTTCGAGCGCGCCGTGCAATTCCGCCCCGGCTACGCGCTGGCCCACTCGAATCTGGCCGTCACGCTCTACTACGCGGGGGATTACGGAAGGGCGTGGGACGAGGTCCGCCTCGCCCGACGCGGCGGCTCCGAGCCCCCCGAACGCTTCCTGACGATGCTCCGGGAGAAGTTCCCGGAGCCCCCACCGCGCTGAGATCCTCCCCGCGGCCCTGAGCCCGCGCGTCGGTTCCTCCGAACGCGGCGGGAGAAAGTTGTTGACAACATCGTTTTACAAAATATAACTTAATTAATCGAGGACCACGTGACGACGACCCGAGAGACGCGGCGGCCTGGCCCGGACCCGAAGCCCCACGAGGAGCGGCGGTCGATCCTGGTCGGCGTGAAGGTGTCGCCGAGGGAGCTCACGAGATTCCGCTCCGCGGCCCGCAGCCTACCGGTGGCGACCTGGATGCGCAGCCGCGCGCTCGAGGCGCTCGAGATCGGCGGTGCCGAGGAGCGGGCGGACGCCTTCCTGACGCAGGCAAAGGCGTTCCGGGACCGGGCCGACGAGGCCCTCCGGGAGATGGATCGGGAGTTCGATGAGCGGATCGCCGCGGTGGACCGGCTGCTCGAGCGGGCGGAGCGCGCGGCTCAGGCGTCGCCCCGGGGGAAAGGGCGGGGCTCGACCCGCCGGAAGCGGGGGGGAACGGTCCCGAGGAAGAAGTGATCCGGCAAGGTGCCGGTGAGTCAGGAGAGGAGGGAGCAATGTCGGACACCGTCCCGACCGAGCGGCCCCTCGTGGCGCTCCTCAAGAGGGCGGAGCGGTCCCGAGCCGAAGCCGAGCGATGGTTCCGCTTCGTGAAGCGGTTCGACGAGTCGCGCCGGACCGGGCGCGACCTCGCCGCGGCCCGGCGCGACCTCGCGCTCGCGGCCAGGAAGGAGAGCTACCTCAAGAGCTGAGCGGACCGCGCCCCGCGCCGGCCGGCGCCGCTCGCGTCAGGCGACGGAGGACGGCGACCCCGGCTCCGAGCGCCAGGAGCAGCGGGAGAAGGCTGATCCAGCCGGGGATCCGCAAGAGCTCTCCCAGATTGAAGGAGCTCCACTCCGGCGAGGCGGCTTCCGTCTCGACCGCCATGGGGTTCGCCGAGACGGGGCCCTCGTAGCGCAGGAGCGGCGTGTCCACGACGCCTCCCGCCGCGAGAGGGAGAAGGAATCCCGTGAACGGGTGCTCGACGTCCTGGGGCACCATCGGCGTCACCGCGGTGGCGAAGAGCATGATCGCCGCCGACACGGAGGCCAGGCACGCCGTGGCCCGCGGCCCGCGCTCGAACGCGAGGGCGAGCGGCAGCGCGACGAAGGGGACCGTCGGGACGAGGTATCTCGGACCGAAGCAGTACCCGCCGTGCCACCCGTTGAACGCCGCGTTCATCAGGAGGAACGCGACGAAGACCGCCGCGACGACCGCGATCTCCACCCGCCTGCGGCCGTCGGCCCATGCGCGCCACGCCCCCCACAGGGAGGCGAGCAGGATCGGGCTCGAAACGAAGAGACCGCGGTATCTCGAGACGAGCAGCCTCACGAGGATCCCGGGATCCGGGAGCCCGAACATCCCGAGCCAAAGGCGGCCGCTTTCCTCGAGGAACAGGCTCGTCCCGTGGGTATTCGCGATCGCCAGGGGGCCGCCGAAGCAGGCCGCTTGGTAGGCGAGGAGCGCCGCCGCGGGCGGCGCGCCCCCCGCGAGTATCCACGCGATGCGGCGCGCGGGGCGCGGCGCGGCGGCGGCATAGACGAGGAGCGGCAAAACCGCCAGGAAGGCCGCGTACTCGGAGAGCACCGCGAGGCCCAGACAGAGTCCGGCGCCGAACGCCCACGCCGCGGGTCGGCGGAAGGCCCCGTCCCTCAGCCCCACCAGGATGCCGAAACCGGCGAGAAGGAAGACCGCGACGGGCACCTGGTCGAAGAGGAGCGTCGAGTACGGGAGCACCATCGTGGCCAGTCCCAGGCTGAGCGCCGCGGCCACGTGCGACCGTTCGCCGACCCGGGGAAACAGGCGCCGCGACAGCCGCAGGAACACGACGCCGCCGAGGGCGCCGAGAAGCCCCACGGAGAACACGGTCGAAAGGTACAGCGCGATGCTCATCGCCCAGGAGCTGTCGGGATCGGCGCCGAGAGCACGGCCGGCGAGGCGGACGAGGCCGTACGCGGGGACGGCGAGCCAGGTCGTGCCGGGCGGCTTGTTCGGGTAGAAGCGGCCGTCGGACAGCGCCAGGTCCAGGGTGTTGAAGCGCCCGGTACCGCGCGCCTCAGGGTATGGGACCGGCAGGGACACACGTCGCGTCGCTCCGCTCCGCGCGTCGCGCTCGTACGCGAGGAAGCGATTGATGGAGATCTCTCCCCCCTCGACGATCGCTCGGACCTGGTCGAAGCGCGAGTTCTGGTTCCAGCCGCCGCCTTGATGGAAGTACGCGTACGCCGCGATGAGCGTGAGGAAGAGCACTCCCTCGACCGCGCGGCCCCCGCCGTTCCGCCCGGCCCTCCGGTCGTCCCGCGACGGTCGCGTCAATGTCGGGATGGCGCCCTCCCCCGGTCGGCGGCACGGGCCCGGATCCTCCCGCACGCCTCCGCGGTCTCCCGGCCGGGCAAGAGCCTCTCGGCCTCGGCGCACGCCGAGACGGCCTCCTCGGCACGCCCGAGGAACGCCAAGGCGGCGGCGAGATCGAGGCGCGCGCGGCCGTCACGTGGCGCCAGCTCGACCGCGCGCCGAAGGGGCGCCTCCGCGGTCTCGTAGTCGCGGAGATCGAGGGCCGTCTCGCCCAGCCTGAGGTGGGCCGCGGCGTCGCCCGTGATGTCGAACAGCGCGATGCTGTAGCCCGGGAACGCGGTGAAAGGGCGCTCCCTCAGCCACGCGTGCTGGTCCTTTCGGGGCGAGTACACGTCGAGGAGGTTCGTCACGCTCAGGGCGATCCACTCCCGTCCTCCTGGGTCGGGTCCGTCCTCGTAACGCCGGTCCACCATGCGGTCCGAGCTGATCCAGCAGTAGGGGAGACCGTAGGCGCCCGGGTCCGCCGTGCCGAAATAACCCAGGTACAGGCGCCGGAGCGGGAAGCGATGGACCTCGTCCGCGAGCGCCGGGAGGTCCTGTCCCCAGTCGAGGTTGGAGTCGGCGAGGAGCCGCCAGAGCCTCGACGGCCCCGAGGCTGCCTCGTTCGCGTAGGCCATCTCGAAGGGATGGACCCTGAGGGTCCCCGCGGCGAGCCAGACCAGGAGGACGACGACCGCGGCGCGCCCCGTCCGCGCCCCCCGCCACAGCCCCGCCAGCGCAACCCCGCCGGCGGCGGCGAGGAAGGGCGTCACCTGGAGCAGGTGTCTCACGCCGAGGTTGAGAGGGGAGGTCATCACGGCGGCGGCGACGAGGGCGGGGGAGAGCAGGAGCACTCCGCACCGGGCGACATCGGCCCGCGCGCGCCGGAGGAGCGCCAGGATCCCCGCCGTCGAGGCCAGGAGGAGCGGGATCGGGGTCTTCACGAGCCACGCGGCGGGGAAGTACCACCACCAGCCGGTGGAGCTGTACAGACCGAACGCGTAGGTGGGATGGCCGATCTCCTCGTGCCCGCGGAGGAGGCCGAGCCCGCGAAGGTAGAGTCCCGGGCCCGCGGGCCCCGACGCCGCCGCCACCACGACGAGCGACAGCCCCAGGACCGCCGCCGCCCGCCGCGCGGCGGGCCGAAACCCCCCTCCCGTGAGCCAGGGACCCAGCGTCGCGACGAGGACGAGGATCGCGAGGAGCGGCAGGTTCGAGAACTTCGTCGCCAGCGCGGCACCCGACGCGAGCCCCGTGACGGCGACTCGCAGAGCGCCGCCGCGGAGCAGAGCACCCGGAAGCGCGACCGCCGCGACGAAGAAGAGCGCGGCGCCCCCGAGGTCCAGGGTGGCGAACCCCGCGTGCGCCACGACCAGCGGATCGAGCGCGTACAGCGCCAGGGCCGCGAGGCCGGCGGCGTCTCCCGCGATCGCTCGCGCGACGGCGAACACCGCGAGGGCGAGCCCGACCGACAGCAACGCGATCACGGCGCGCGCGCGCATGAGAAGGGCGTCATGGGGCCGCCCCGGTCCGTAGAACGCCCGCTGACCCACCTGCCACTGGTCCCTCTCCCGCCAGCCGGGCGTTGCCGGGGCATCGAACCCCGCCCCCGTCCAGGATGCTCCGAGCAGGAGCTTGAGGAAGGGCGGATGCTCCGGGTTCAGGCGGAAGTCGCCGGTCGAGAGGTACGAGAAACCCGCGGGAGCGTAGACGATCTCGTCGAACACCGCGCTGTGCCGCGACGCGCCGTGGAGCACCAGGGCGAGGTGGGCTGCGGCGAGGAGCGCGGCGGCGCCCCACGCGCGGCCCCGCATCATGGGCTCCTCTCGGGAGCGAACCCCAGCGCCCTGAGCATGCCGGGGTCGAGGCGCACGCCGGCCTTCGTCGCCGCCTCGGCGGAGCGCCTTGCCGACGGGACGTCGCCGATCGACGCCTCCGCGACCACGAGGTTCGTCCAGCAGACGGCGTGCCGGCCCTCCCGCGCGAGGGCCCGCTCGAGGATCGGCACCGCCTCGCGCTCGGCGTGCCGATCGATGAGGATCCGCGAGAGATTGCCCGCCGCGTCGGCGTTTCCGGGGTCAACCGACAGCGCGTCGCGATACATCTTCTCGGCTTCCGCCCGCCGTCCCCCGGCCTCGAGCACGACGCCGAGGTTGAATCGCGCGAGAGGCGCGGACGGATCGATCGCGATCGCACGGCGCGCGTCCTTCTCCGCCTTGCCGAGGGCGCCCGAGAGCTTGAATCCCACGGAGCGGTTGGCCAGGGCGCCCGCAATCTCGATCCGTCCGAGGTCCGACGAAGGCACGAGGAACGAGCCGAGGGCGAGGGCGGTGGCCACGCCGAGCGACGCGAGGAGCCTGCGGCGGGGGATCCCTCCCCACCCCGACGCGAGCGCGGAGACGCCGCATCCCGCCGGGACCGAGAGCAGGGCGGCCATGGGCAGGCGGTAGCGGCTCGAGGCGTAGAAGATCCAAGGCGTCGCGGCGCACGCCAGGATCGCTCCCCACGTGGTCGCGCCTCCGGACCCTCGGACGCCCGAGAGGGCGAGCCCGGCTCCTGCGAGCGCGAGGAGGACCGCGAACGGCAGCGGCGCGGCCCAGCGCCACGGGTTCTCGTCGAGCGCCGGTGCGTAGTCCAGGCCGTGCTCGGCATTGTCCACGAGCAGCAGCAGGCGTCGGCCCGCGAGCCCCAAGGTCCCCACGGGATCGGCGAGGCGCGCGCGCACCGCCTCGCGCCTCCAGTAACCGTCCGCCTCGACGTCGTCGAGCGGCGAACCGGTCCTCTCTCGCGCGACGGCGGTCGCGTCCTCCCGCTGCGTCGCGACCGCTCCCGAGAAGCCCGGCGGCCGGGAGAAGATCCCGTTCGCCCCGGGGCCGTTCCCGTGATAGAGGGTGATGCCCGAGTTCGACGACAGCAGGACGAGGTGGCCCGACGCCTTGAGATTGTGAATCGCGACAGGGAGCACGGCGAGCGCCACGCCGGCGGCGAGGATCGCGGCCCTCACCCTGCGCCGCGCGAGGACGCCGGTCGCGATCCAGGCGGCGGGAACCAGCAGGAGGTTGGGCCGCGCCGCGGAAGCCAGCCCCCCCGCGAGCCCCGAGAGGAGTGCGTCACGGCGGCGATCCCCGACCGCGAGCCGGAGCGAGAGCGCGAGGACGAGAAGCGCCACGGCCTCGCCCAGCGGCCGCGATGCG
The DNA here is from genome assembly GCA_020073205.1 of Terriglobia bacterium. Lineage (NCBI taxonomy): Bacteria > Pseudomonadati > Acidobacteriota > Terriglobia > Terriglobia bacterium. The sequence continues at coordinate 1,502 of JAIQFR010000050.1, read as the reverse complement.
AAGAAGAGCGAGGGGTGATAGAGGACGAGAATCGCCGCCGCGAAGAGGCCGGCCCGCTCGGACGAGGCGCGGCGCGCGACCCCCGCGAGTAGGGCGGCCGAAGCGACCACGAAGAGGTGCTGCGCGATATAGAGGAGCGCGAAGCTCTCTCCGAACAGCCGGACGAAGCCGGCCAGGAGGTACGGGTAGAGCGGCGCGAGGTAGAACGCCCCGCCCGGTCCTCCGTGCCCCGAGGCCAGGGAGCGTGCCCAGTCGAAGAAGTAAGCGCCGTCCAGCATCGGACGCGAGAAGTCGGGGTCGGTGGCGGGCTGGGCCAGGACGTACCCGATCCGAGCTGCCGTGGCGGCGAGGAGCACAAGGGCAAGAGGCAGGTGCCGCCGGGCTGACTGCACGAGGGGGCGCTCCGCGACCGGCCGGAGCGGCGAGGATTCGCGCCACGCTCCGGTCGGGGCTCATTGTAGTCCACGTTCGACCGGGCGCAGGAACTTCGAGGAATCCGACGTCCATCGGACAATTCGCCTCTCATTCCACGCCATGCGGCAGCGTTGACCGCTTTTCGCTTGACTCGCGCCTCGCGGCCGCGTACTTGACACTCCTGCACGCACTCGGGGGGCTCCCATGCGAAGAGTGGCCGTCTGCCTTGCGCTCGTTCCAGTTGCCGTCTGGCTCGCGGCAACCGTCGCTTCGGCCCAGGGACTCGCTCTCCAAGCCCAAGACCGCGGTGCCGATCGATCGGGGTTTGCAGACCGGGATGCCGTCTCTCCTCCTCTGCCTCTGCGCGCGCGCGAGTCAGGAGCCACCCCGAGCGTCCTTGGCGGTCCCGACTGGCTTTTCTCGATAGGAGCCTCGAGCCCGCCCCCTCGCGATCAAGCCGCGATGGCGTACGACGCCGCGCGAGGGCGCGTGGTGCTGGTCGGAGGATGCTGCACATCCGGCCTCCTCGCGGACACGTGGGAATGGGACGGGCGAGAGTGGGTCGAGAGGACGTCGACAACGAGCCCGCCGGCCCGCTATGGCCACGCGATGGCGTATGACGGCGCGCGAGGGCGGGTGGTCCTCTTCGGGGGTTATTCCAACGGAGTATTCGGCGATACGTGGGAATGGGACGGTATCAATTGGGCCCAAAGGGCGTCCGCTCCGAGCCCGCCGGCCCGCTCTGGTCACGCGATGGCGTACGACAGCGCGCGGGAGCGCGTGGTGCTCTTCGGAGGACAAGGGACTTCCGGCTTCCTCGCCGACACCTGGGAGTGGGACGGGAACGGGTGGACTCAGATGACGCCCGCCACGAGTCCGCCGGCACGCGGATACGGTGCGATGGCGTATGACAGCGCGCGGGGACGCGTCGTGCTCTTCGGAGGACGGGGAACCTCCGGAATGCTCGGCGACACCTGGGAGTGGGACGGAAACGCGTGGAAACAGATGACGCCCGCCACGACTCCGCCCGCACGCTCGTTCAGTGCGATGGCGTATGACAGCGCGCGGGAGCGCGTGGTGCTCTTCGG
>JAIQFR010000049.1 GCA_020073205.1 Terriglobia bacterium | reverse complement strand
CGCGCACCCAGCGCTCGTTGAGCCCGGTTGTGCGCGCCAACTCCTCACTGGTCACGGTCCCGGCAGCACGCAACGCCCCGTACAGTCCGAGCCGGTCGCTCAACGATCTCGACGCCGAGATGCACGGCTACGCCCATTACCGTTACCACTACCCGGGCCGGTACGGGCGCCCGGAGTCGAGCCCGGACGACGGAGGCCGAGAGGAGCGCACCGGCGGGTCCCGGGGCGCCTGAGCGGGATCTCCCATGAGGGAGGAATCCGGATCCTCGGGCGCCGCTCGGTCGGACCTGCTCGCCCGGCTCCTCGAGATCGGCCTCGCCGCGCTGATCGTCCTCTCGCCCCTGCCGCGGGGATCGGTGAGGGAGCCGGCCCTGTCGGCGCTCGAGATCGGCGCCTTCGCCCTCGGGCTCCTGTGGCTCGCCCGCGCCTCGGTCCGACCGACGAGCCTCCCACCGCGGCCGGCTCGAGCCGGGATCGCGGGCCTCCTCTTGCTCGGAACGATCCAGGTGCTTCCGCTCGGGGCCGGGATCGTGGGAGCGATCTCGCCGCGCGCCGCGGCGATCCGCCTTGACTCGCTCCCTCCCGCGGACGCGCTGCGCGGCGAGCGAGCGCTCCTCGGCGGCGATCCCGCGCGGCTCGACCGCCCGACCGCGCTGTCCGTGGACCCGCCGGCGACCGCGTCCGCGCTCAAGACCGGGGCCGCGCTCGCGATCCTCCTCCTCGTGGCGGCGACGGTGGCGGCGGAGCGCGGAGCCTCGGGCATCGCTTTCGCGCTCCTGATCTCCGCCGCGCTCCAGGGGCTCATCGGGACCCTCGTGGTCGCGGAAGGGTCGGCGGCCCGGCCGGGAGCGGGCGCCTGGCTCGCCTCGGGCACCTTCGTCAACAAGAACCACTACGCGGGGCTCCTGGCCGCGGCGCTCCCCGGCGGGCTCGCGCTCGTCCTCGCGCGCTTCAGGCGCCTCGGAGCGAGGGACCGCGGGGTCGCGCGGATCCTGGGCGGCGAGGGGAGCCGCGTGCTCCTCCTCGGCCTCCTCGCGGTCGTGGGTCTCGCAGGACTCCTGCTCTCGTTCTCACGGGCCGGGATCGCCCTCGGCGCGCTGGCGGTCGTGGTGACGTTCGCAGCGACCGGCCGCCGCGGCCTCAAGACGCGGCTCGCCGCCGCCCTGGTGGTCCTGGTGCTGGCGGCGGTGCCGCTCCTCGAGATCGGCGCGGAGCGCCTGGCGGCGAGCTACGGACGGGTCCCCCTGGAGTTCACCGGCGCGGGGAGCCGTGGGAGGGTCTGGCTCGACACCGTGGCCCTCTCGGCGGCGTTTCCGGCGGCCGGCACGGGATTCGGCGCCTTCGCCGCGGCGTATCCGCTCCACAGGTCCCCCGACGTCCGGTTGCTCTTCACCCACGCGCACAACGACCCGCTGGAGTTCCTCTCCGAGGGCGGATTGCCCGGGATCTTGCTTCTCGGCCTGCTGCTCGCTCCGATACTGGCGCTCGTCGGGAGGGGGCTCCTCGGCCGATCCGGGCCGCTCGCGGCCGGGCTCGCGGCGGGCCTCCTGGCGTTCCTTCTCCACTCCCTCGTGGATTTCAACTTCCACGTCCCCTCCAACGCGGCGACCGCCGCGATCCTGGCCGGCGCGCTGATGGGCTGCGCTGGGTCCGCAGCCGATCCGCGCTCCCGGAACGAGGGAAAGGCGATCCCCCCGGATGGGACGCCGCGCCTGACCTTGGTCGCGCCGCCCTCCTCGGCCGGCGCCGCGGCGGCGCGCGCCGGCCGCTCGCGGGCGATCTTCCTGGGTTCGCTCGCGCTCCTCGCGGCGATCGCGGCGACCGCGCTCTCCGACCGCGCAGCGCGGGTGCCGCTCGACGCGGCGGGAATCGCCCGCGAGGCGGTGACTGCCGCGATCGACTCGGGCCCCGCGGCGCCGGCGGTCCGCGCGGCGCTGACGACCCTCAGGGAAGAGATCGGCCGGCGGCCCCTCGACGCTGCCGCGCGGGGAGCTTACGCCGGCCTGCTCCTGGAGCTGGCCGCCTCGCCCGAGGAGCGCCGGGCCGCCGCGTTCCACGCCGCCAGGGCCGCCGAGATCTCGAAGGTGTCGGTCCCCGTGGTCGAGACCGCCGTACGGGTGCTCGCGCGTTGCGGCGAGGCCGGTCGGGCCGTGGAGCTCCTGCGGTCGATGTTCGGCTACGACCCCCGATCCGCGGCCGCGCTCCAGGCGGACCTCGAGCCGTTCGTGAGTCCCTCGGTGCTGGTGAAGGCCTTGCCCGACGATCCGGACGCGTGGGCCGCTTGGATCGAGCGCTTGCGGGCCCTGGGCCGGGCCCCGGAGGCCGATGCCAGGCTCGATCGCGCGATCGTGCTCTGGCCGCGCCACGTCCCCCTCAGGACGTCCGCGGCGCTCCGCGCCCTCGCCGGCCAGCGCTGGGAGGAGATGCGGCGGCTCCTGCCTTCCTCGGCCGATCTCCCCCGCGAAGCGGCGGGGGCGGCGCTCTTCGCGTGCCGCAGCCGGCTTCGCGCAGCGGAAGGCGATCTCGCCGGCGCCGTCGGCGACGCGAGCGAGGCCTCGCGCCTCGCTCCGGACGACCCTTGGATAAGGCTCCAGGCGGGAATCTCGCTCGAGACGGCGGGCGATGCCGAGAGAGCGCGCGCGCAGTGGGAGCGAGGGCTCTACGGGATCGTCCCGTCGGACGGGAATCGCTGGATTCGGAGCGAGATCTTGACCCGCCTCGCCCGGCTGGAGGACCGGGTCGGGCGGCCGGCGGACGCCCTGCGCGCGTGGCGCTCCGTCCTCGACCTCGACCCCGCTCACGCGGAGGCCCGGCGGCGCGCGGAAGAGCTGGCGGGGCCGTAGGTCGTTCGCGAAGCCGGGCTGCGGGAGCGCGTCCCATCCGCCCTATAATGCGCGCCGGGGGACATCGTGCCGCTTCTGTCCATCGTGATCCCTGTCTACAACGAAGAGAGCACGATCGCGACGATCCTCGACGCGGTGCTCGCCGCGCCGCTGCCCGCCGGCGTCGAGCGGGAAGTGATCGTGGTGGACGACGCGAGCACCGACGCGACGGCGGCCCGTTTGGCCGACTTCCGGGCCGAGCCCCGCGTCCGCGCATTCCGGCAGGAGGCGAATCGCGGCAAGGGGGCCGCGCTCCGGCGCGGGTTCGAGGAGTCCCTCGGCGACCTCGTCGTCGTCCAGGACGCGGATCTCGAGTACGACCCGTGCGAGTACCCGAAGCTGCTGGCCCCGATCCTCGAGGGCAAGGCCGACGTCGTGTACGGCTCGAGGTTCATGGGGGGCGACGCGCATCGCGTGCTGTTCTTCTGGCACTCCGTCGGGAATCGCGCGCTCACGCTCTTCTCGAACGCGCTCACCAACCTGAACCTGACCGACATGGAGACCTGCTACAAGCTGTTCCGCGCGGACGTCCTGCGCCGGATCCGCCTGGAGGAGGACCGGTTCGGATTCGAGCCCGAGGTGACCGCGAAGGTCGCGCGGCTCGACGCCCGGATCTACGAGGTCGGGATCTCGTACGCCGGCCGGACGTACAAGGAAGGGAAGAAGATCAGCTGGAAGGACGGATTCCGCGCCCTCTGGTGCATTCTCAAGTACGGCCTGATGCGGCCGTGAGAAGGTCCCTCCCTACCCGACGCGGCGTCGGGCGGCGCGATAGGCCGCGGCGATGACCACCCCACCGGCCACCGCCAGCGCGATCGCGGGAAGAAGCGCCAGGAGCACGAGGGGATCCTCGATCCCGACCGGCCGTCCCCGGACGGCGAGAGCCGCGCCGACGCCCACGGCACCGCTCAGGAATCCCCAGATGGCAGCTATGGCGAAATACAACCGTCTCAATCGCCGGTGCGACGGCGCCACCCTTCGGTGGCTCTCCCGGGATCGCCGTCGAGGTTCGGGCGCGCTATACTCCGCGGTCTGCGGGATCGAGTCTTCCTCGGGCTCGGTCTCCATGGAAAGCACTTGGCACCTGTACGCGCCTCATCGGGGCCGCCCACCGGCTCCTTTCGGTGCGTGAGTGTTTAATACGGACCGGGGGAGGTCACGTCAAGTGGTTCCGCTCTCGACTCGATGGGGAAATGCGATCGTCGCCGCGCTCGTTGCCGTGCTGGCCGCGCCGGCTCCCGCCGTGGCCGCGGAGGGCGCCTCCGCGCCGGCGGCCCAATCGCCGGTCGGAAGCGGGCGGCTCAAGGCCAAGGTGCTCGGGAGCGACGGGAAGACCCCGATCGCCGGAGCGATCGTCCGCGGGTACCATCTCGACGGCGGAAAGGTCTACTCGTCCCTCCCCACAGGGGCGAAGGGCGAGTGCGAGCTCGCGGGCATCCCGTTCGGCTACGTGGATATCTACATCGAGACGAAGGACGGCACGTTCGTAGGCAACCAGGTCGTGAACGTGCCGCCCGGCGGAACCGTGGCCCTGTCGTACACCCTGACGAGGTACGCGGAGCGCGACCTCGCCTGGTGGAACGGCAAGAACCCCAGGGAGATCCCCGGCACCCACACCGCGTCCCAGGGCATCGCGGAGGTGCGGCTGAAGGCGGCCGGCCAGGAGTTCTGGAAGGGCCCCAAGGGGATCGCGGTGATCGCGGGCGCGTCCGCCGCCCTCCTCTTCGCCGTTTCGGGCGGCGGAACCAGCGCGACCGCGAGCCCCTCGACGCCCTAGCACCGGGAACCCTGGCGCCCCTTGACGCGCCGCGTTGCGCATCGGAAAATGCTCTTTCGTCCACGACCCGCTGCGGGGATCGTGCAGCGGGAAGGCCGCTCCAAAGCCCACGAGGGCTCGACGTGCGACGGGGCTCGGGGTAAAGGTACGGGGTTCGGGACGAGGTCGGCGGTTCAGCCACCACGCCCGGGAGTCCGATCGGCGAGGGAGGATCTGTGATGTCACCCAGCTTGTTCCGGCGTGCGATGTCGAGCGTTCTCGTCGTGGCCATCGCGCTACTGGTCGCGGACCTTCCGGCCCTGGCCGGCTCGAACGCCGTGTTTCGCGGGCGAGTCCTGGACGCCGACGGGGTGAGCCCCCGCCCCGGTGTCGTGGTGACCCTCGTGGACGAGAGCGGCCGGAAGACCTTCGACTCCGCTCCCGCGGACGCCCGCGGCTACTTCCGGATCGACGCCGCCCCCGCCGGGACGTACGCCGTGGTCGCGCGCGCGTCCGAGGGGGCGTTCCTGGCGGCCAGCTCCCTGACCCTCGACTCCGGGTCGAACAAGCCTCTCGCTCTCGCGCTCAAGGCCGGGGCCGGCGGGGGCGGCGAGGCTCCGCGTCGCGACAAGATCTCCGGCTGGCTCAAGTGGGCGATCGTGGGCGGGATCGCCGTCGGGGCCCTCATCGTGGCCGACGCGATCACCAAAGAGGAAACCCCCGCGAGCCCGCTGTAGTCGCGCGGCCGCGGGCACGTCAGACCGGCTTCCCCAGCGCGCCGGGCCAGAGCCGCGGGATGCGGCGCCCACGATTCGCGGGACGGTTGCGGTCGGGCTTCCAGGCGAGGTCCCACTCCGCCACCTTTCGCTCGAGACAGCGCGGGCAGGCGAGGAACATCTGCCCCTCCCGCATGTCGCAGGTCGAGGTCTCCCCTCGCAGCGAGCAGACGTAGCAGTAGAAGATCCCGGCCTCCGACGCCTTCTCGCCGGGCTTGAGCATCGCGTTCATCCTCGCCATGGAGCCCTCCCGGACCTTCGCGAGCTGGGCCGGAGAATATACCGCATCGTGGTTCCCGATTCCCGTTCCCGGTAGAATGCGGGGGTGGGGCTTTTCGAGCAAGGCGACGAGCCGCGCGAAGGGGTGGCGCCGCTCGCGGACCGCATGCGGCCGCGGGATTTCGACGAGCTGGTCGGCCAGGACCGGGTCGTCGGACCGGGAACGGCGCTCCGCGCGGCCATCGAGCGCGACGACCTGAGGTCGATCATCCTCTGGGGACCTCCCGGATCCGGCAAGACCACCCTGGCCCGGATCATCGCCCGGCGGACCCGCGCGGCCTTCGCGCCGTTTTCCGCGGTCCTCGCCGGGATCAAGGAAGTCCGGGACGTGATGGAGAAGGCCGCCGCGCTGCGCCGGGCCACCGGGCGCCGGACGATCCTCTTCATCGACGAGATCCACCGGTTCAACAAGTCGCAGCAGGACGCGTTCCTGCCGTACGTCGAGGAGGGAACGATCGTCCTCATCGGGGCGACGACGGAGAATCCCTCGTTCGAGGTGAACGCAGCGCTCCTCTCCCGGTCGCGGGTCTACCGCCTCGAGCGCCTCGAGCGGGATCACCTGGCGGCGGTGATCCGGCGGGCGCTCGCCGACCGGGAGCGCGGGTTGGGCTCGCTCCGCGCGGACCTCCCGGAGGAGCTGATCGTCGCGCTCGCGGCGGAGAGCCAGGGGGACGCCCGAGCCGCGCTCAACGTGCTCGACCTCGCGGTCGCCTCGGCGCCCGAGGGGGCCGACGGCACGCGGAGCGTGGACGCGGTTCTCCTCCGCGACGCGCTGCAGAAGAGCGCCCTCTACTACGACCGCGCGGGCGAGGAGCACTTCAATCAGATCAGCGCGCTCCACAAGTCGATTCGCAACTCGGACCCCGACGCCTCGCTCTACTGGCTCGCCCGGATGCTGGAGTCGGGCGAGGACCCGTTGTACGTCGCGCGCCGAATCGTGCGGTTCGCCAGCGAGGACGTGGGACTCGCCGACCCGCGGGCCCTCACCCTCGCGCTGGCCGCCAAGGACGCGGTCCATTTCGTCGGCCGCCCCGAGGCCGACCTCGCCCTGGCGCAGGCCGCGGTGTACTGCGCGATGGCGCCGAAGTCGAACGCGCTCTACGCGGCATGGGGAGAGGTCCTCGAGTCGATTCGCGGGGGGGCCACGGATCCGGTTCCGCTCCACCTCAGGAACGCTCCCACGCGGCTCATGAAGGCCGAGGGATACGGCCGCGGCTACCTCTACGCCCACGACGCCGAGGACGGGGTGACCGGAATGGAGTGCCTGCCCGACAGCCTCGCCGGGCGCCGGTTCTACCGGCCGACCGGGAGGGGTCTCGAGCAGACCCTCGTCGAGCGGCTTGAAGCTTGGCGGAAAGCACGGGCCGCGAAGGCGGCGGCCGGCGACACGAAGGAGCCTCCCCCGCGACGCTAGGTCCGCCGCGCGTGCGTCGACCTCGAGGCCCGGCGGGCTATCCGACCGTCTCGGCCGGTGGAGCCTCGGGGGCGGGCGTTTCCACCGCGGGAGCGGCCGGCTCGGCGTGGGCTGCCGGGGCCTGCTTCGCGGCCGCGGACTTCTTGGCGGGCGGCTTGGCGACGGCCGCTCTTGCCGCGGACCGGGCCGCCTTGGCCTTCGCCGCCGCCACGGTCTTCGCCCGGACCTTGTGTGCCTCTTTGCGCCGCTTGCGCTTCCTCTTCAGCTCCTTGACGCGCTGGGTCGACATCGATCCTCCGTCCTGATGCTCGGGCTTGAAACGCGGATTATACACGGAGGCGGGGAAAGTGCTTCGAGGGCGGGTCCGTCGCGAATTCCCTGCATTCCGATGGTGATGGTCGAGCGCCGGATCCCTTACATTCCGATGGGTCATGTTATGGGGGCTTCGAACGACCACGTGGTCGAGTTCAAACTCGGCGGTGGTCGCACCTCAGTGCGAACTGTTCACCCCGAGGTCGCGGCGGAGTCCTCTAACGAACCCATCGGAATGTAAGGGATCCGGCGGGACCGGGATCTCGACCCAGCGGAATGCGAGGGAACCTCCGGCCCCCCCTTACTCCCTCAGCTTCCCCAGAAGCGCCTCGGCTTCCGGTCCCGCCGCCTCGCGCCAGAGGCCGAGCTTGCGCTTCCGCTCGATCGCCTCGCGCGTGTATCTCACGCTCGAAACCAGCCGGCCGTCCGTGGTGAAGAAATGGGTGCGGCCGCGTTCGCCGGGAACGACCAGCGTGCCGTTGCGCTCGTCGACCAGGATCGCCTCGGCGCGCACGTCCCGGATGTCGTCCAGCGCCTTCCTCGTCGGTCGCTCGCCCGAGACGTGGCGTTCCTCGGCGTGATGGGTGCGGCGCGCCCGGCCACGCTGGTCGTGTTCCAGGCGACGCGCGAGGCCGCGAAGGACGCCGTCGACGCGGCGCTCCAGGTCCGGGGCGGCGAGGCTGCCGTTTCCCGCGCGTGGCGCCCGGCGAACCATCGTGGCCAGCGCGCCCTGCGCCCATCGGGCCGCCCGCGTCCAGGGGACGCTCTCCTGCCGGTCCCACAGCAGCTCGAGCGGCTCGCCGCCGGAGGTGCGCCCGAGGATGTTGAGCCCGAAGCGCAGACGGGCGGCCCCCGGCCTCGATACCGCCGCCTGGAAGGTCACCGCGAGGACGCCGCGCCCTTCCCCTTCCCGCGCCCGCACCTGGAAGAAGCCGGCGACGACCTGGCCGAGGAGGTCGTAGGCCGGGGCCTGGAAGGCATCGAGGAGGTTCCCCCGCAGCGTGGCGGCATCGTGAACCAGGGTGAGAAACGCCGGAGGGTCCTCGTACAGGCGGTCCACCTCGGGGTGGTGGAGCTCGAGGCAGACCTGCGCGAAATCCTCCCACCGGGGCATTCCCGTGGGCGCGTACCCCACGAACACGTGACGCCCCGACGGCGGAAAGGAGTGCTCGCACGCCGCGCTCACGCACCGGTGGCAGAACGCGTGACCCGGACGGAAGACGGCCGCCCGCTGGATCTCGTCGTCGAGGACCCGGTCGATCCGCTCGGCGAGGCGCGCCGAGAACGTGGCGGGGTCCGCCTCCGGGCCTTTCAAGGCCAGGGGCAGGTCGAGGCCGATCTCGGACAGTCCGGCCTCCACGAGGTGCCCGCCCGGCTTTCGCCTCAGCTGCTCGCGCACCATGCGCTGGAGCACGTCCCAGGCAATCTCGCCGAGCGCCGTGACCCTGTCTTCCATGAGCTCGACCGTCGGGCAGCCGGAGCGCGCCCGCTACTCGCGCTCGAGCCTGAGCACGACCTCGCTCTCCCGGCCCGCGACCAGCGTGACGGAGATCCCCTTGGCGTCTTTGTAGCCTTTCGCGCTCGCCGTCGGAATCACGTCCCCCGGCGGAAGCTTGGCGATGCGGACGCCAGCGCGCTTCGCCGGGAACGGTCCCTTGCTCTCACCGGAAGCGAAGGCGAGCCGGACCTCGGAGCTGGGAACCGGGCTCCCCGTCGCAGCATCGACGACCCGGACCAGGATCGAGGCCGCCCGCTCGAGCACGATCGGCGACTCTTGATTCACTTCGGCCACTCTCGAGGGGAGGAACCCGTCCGCGACGATCCGGACCGTGCCCGATCCGGCCGAAGGAAGCCGATAGTAGCCGTGCTCGTCGGTACCGATGCACAGGCCTTCGACCCTGCCCTCGACACCCAGCATCAGGCAGGCTCTCGCGCCGACGACGGGCTTGCCGTCCGGATCGACCACGTGTCCGCTGCTCTCGGCGGCCGCCGGCGCCGCGACGAGCCCCGCCGCCGCCATCCAGGTCGCGGCGAGGCGGATCCGGATTGTCCTCACGATCGTCCTCCTCATTCCGCGGTTCGCGACATCATTATGCCTCATGGAGACCGCGGACCGCCGGGAACGCCGCTGACCCCCGGAGAAGATCGACACTTTCATCCGGGCTCGCCGGTGTGCTAGACTCCCGCTACGAAGGGAGGGGAGGGCCTTTTTTCACCGCTATTTGTGGCCTTCACTTTTTTTTGGGAAGTAGTAGTATGAGCGTCGGCCTGGATGGAGCGAGAACCTCCGTCACGGTGGCCGACGGGTTAACCGCCCTTCAGCGTGAAGGGTGCGCGTAAAGGAGAATGAAACGTATGCGCAAGATGATGGTGGTTCTGCCTCTCGTGCTCGTGCTCGTGATGCTGGTCGGCTGCCAGAAACCGCCGCAGCAGGACATCGATGCTGCGAAGGCGTCGATGGACGCCGCGCGTGCCGCCGAGGCGACCGACTACGCCCCGGATTCCCTGAAGGCCGCGGAGGATTCCCAGGCCCAACTCGACGCCGAGCTCAAGGCCCAGGAGCAGAAGTTCGCCCTGTTCCGCTCCTACAAGAAGGCCACCGAGCTGGCACAGTCCACCAAGGCCGCGGGTGAGAAGGCCTCCGCCGACGCGAAGGCGAAGAAGGAGCAGGTGAAGGGCGAGGCGCAGACCTTGATCACCGAGGCGAAGGCCGCCCTGGACGAGGCGAAGGCTCTCCTCGACAAGGCACCGAAGGGGAAGGGCACGCAGGCCGATCTCGAGGCCATGAAGGCCGATCTCACGGGCGTCGAGTCCTCCATCAACGAAGCCCAGAATTCGTTCAACGCCGAGAAGTTCCTGGACGCGAAGTCGAAGGCCGAGGCCGCGAAGACCCAGGCCGGAAACGTCAAGAACTCCATCACGCAGGCGATGGAGGCCAAGAAGGCCGCGAAGGCCCCGAAGGGCGGCAAGAAGGGCAAGAAGTAGGGACGCAACCCTCGCAGCGATCTCAAGGGGCACGGCCGACCGTACCCGGCCGTGCCCCCCGAAACTCCTCCCAGCTCGTAGGTTCTCCCGGCTCGACAAATTGACCCTGGCCCGGAGAATTGAATCCTTATAAATTGGGTATCGTGATGAACGCCAGTGATCCCAACGGGGGCGCCGAGAGGCGGCCCTTGCGGAGAAGTTGGGTTCTCGCGGGGCTCGCCCTCGTGTCGCTCGGCTTCTGCGCCGCCGCGTCGTATCCGGTGCTGAGCGGCCGCACCGAGCCTCCCCGATTCACGCTGGATTCCGCCGGGAGGGCTCTGGCCGAGGCCCGCAGAGCCCGCGCCGACCGGTGGGCGCGCGACGCCATGTTCGCGGCGGAATCCGCGATGCGGGTGGCGCTCACGGAGCAACGCCGGCAGGAAGTGCGCTTCTTCCTGCTTCGGGATTTCTCCACGGCCCGCGCGAGCCTGTCGGTCGCGGAGGACAAGGCGAGAAAGGCCTCCGCGGAGGCAGTCCTGAGGCGCGACGACTCCCGCGCCGCGGCGGACGCCGCCATGACCCGGGCCGGCGAGGAGCTCGGCCGCGCCGAGGATTGCGCCGACGCGATGCACCTCGGGGTCTTCGGACGCGCCCTCCTCCAGAAGGCGAAGATCGCCTACACCGAATCGAAGATCCTCTACGGCGCCGGCGAGTACCCCACGGCCGCCGACCGCGCCGAGACCGCGCGCACGCACGCGCTCAGGGTCGGCGACGAGGCCGCCAGCGCCGCCGCTCGCTTCACCGACGCGAGGATGGTCGCGACGTGGAAGCACATGGCCGACGACACCGTCGCCTGGTCCCGCGAGACCGGATCCCCGGCCGTGGTGGTCTATAAGGAGAACCACCGGCTGACCGTCTTCCAAGGGGGCCGGCCGGTCCGGTCGTACGCGGTGGAGCTGGGATACAATTCCACCCGGGACAAGATCCACTCAGGAGACGCCGCGACACCCGAGGGACGGTACCGGATCACCGCGAAGAAGGGACAGGGGAACTCGACGTATTACAAGGCGCTCCTCCTCAACTATCCGAACGAGGAGGACCGGGCGCAGTTCGAGCGCGCCCGGCGCGGCGGCCAGTTGCCGCGATGGGCGCGGATGGGCGGCCTCATCGAGATCCACGGGGACGGCGGCCGCGGCAAGGACTGGACCAAGGGGTGTCTGGCCCTCGCCAACCCCGACATCGACGACCTGTTCAAGCGGGTGGGCGTCGGGACGCCGGTCACGATCGTCGGCGGCGACGGCAACGGCGGCGCGTACACGGAGCTCGTGCGCCGGCACCGCGCGCCGTTGAACGGGACGGTCAGCCAATGAGGCACCAGGAGATCGACTTCCCGGGCGGATCGCTCTCGCAAGACGCGGGGGCGGCGGTGGTCGTGCGGACGACCTCGCGGATGCTCGCGATCGTCGGCCTCCTGGCGCTCGTCGGTCTGATCGTGGCGGCGTTCGCAGCCGCCCACGGCACCGGATACACGTACGGAGCGGTCCCCCGCGACGCCGCGGCCTCCCCCGCGGGGGAACCGCCGCCCTCGGACTCGAAGGCGCAAAAGCGGCTCCAGGCGAAACTCGAGTCGCAGCACCGCCAGCTCGAGACCGCGCTCCAGTCCAAGGTCCCGAAGGGGATCTACGTCGTCGTGGACCAGACGCAGAATCGCATCTACCTGAAGAAGGACGAGGAAACGCTCCTCAACGCAGCGTGCTCCGCGGGCTCCGGGCTGATCCTCAAGGAGGGGGACTGGGGCAAGGGGCGGAAGTGGGTGTTCGACACGCCTCGCGGCCTCTTCAAGGTGAAGTCGCGGCAGGAGAACCCGGTCTGGAAGAAGCCCGACTGGGCGTTCGTCGAGGAGGGGAAGCCGATTCCCAAGAGCAACGACGACCGGATGGACTATGGAACTCTCGGCGAGTATTCGTTCCAGCTGGGCGACGGTTACATGATCCACGGCACGCTCTACGAACGCCTCCTCGGGCGAAGCGTCACCCACGGCTGCATCCGCGTCGGGCGCGACGACCTCCGGAAGCTCTGGAAAGCGGTCCAGGTCGGTACGCCCGTCTACATCTACTGATGCGAACCAGCCTCCCGCTGGCACTGGCCGCCGTCGTGCTGGCGGCGCTCCCTGTCGACGCCCAGTCGCCCGCCGCGGGCATCGAGCGGCTGCGGAGGGAGAACACCCTCCTCCAGCGCCGGCTCGACCTGGCCAACGGGGACAGGTTCTACCTCGTCCTCGATCCCGCGACCTCGAGCCTCAAGCTGATGCTCAAGGGGGCCGTGCTCCAGGACTACGCGGTTCAGGCGCTCGAGGTCGGCGCGCCCCGGGTCGCGTACGCCGCCCGGACCCTCCCCGACGGGTGGCGCGGCCGGATCTGGGAGCGCGGCAACCTGGTCCCGCCGCGCGAGCTGGACCGTGTCGAGATCGTCGCACCGCCGCCCAGCAAGAACGCGGACGAGGACAACGCGCCTCCCGTTCCTATCCCGCAGACCCCGGAAGAGAAGTACCCGGTCCCCCACCGGTACCACGTCCGCTTCGAGGGAGGGCTCTCCATCGAGATCCGCCGCCAGGGGGAGCGGGAGTCCGCGTCGGGGTTCTGGAACGGACTCGGCAAGTCCCTGGGGATCTGGTGGGCGGACGTCAAGGCCGTCCTGAGCCGGTCGTCGCCCGAGGCCGACGACATCCGACTCAGGGTCATGCTCCGCCCGGCGGACGCGGACTCGTTCTACCGCGCGCTTCCGCCCGACACGAGGCTCTTGGTCCTCCCCGAGCCGGAGACCTGAGCATCAGAAGTACAGGTGGATCTCCAGAACGCCCTCGTCGCCGCGACCGGCGGGCACCGACGCCGGTCCGACGCGTCGCCTGACGTAGCCCCGAAGCTGGAGCCCGGGCCACGTCGTCCAGTCGACGCCCAGCCCTATCTGGGTTTCCGTGTCCCCACCCGCATTCCGGTCGGGATCGTGACGCCCGCCCCAGGCGCGCAGCGTGACGCCACGGGTCAGGAGCCAGTCGGCTTCCACGTGGGAGGCATTCCCGTCCACCGAAGGGGCCCCTGCGCCCGGGTCGTCGCGGATCGTGTCCAGCTCCGCAAGGAGGACGACGGGGCCCGCCCGTAAGCCTCCGAAGGCCCCGGCAAGGCTCTGCCGCGCGTTCTCGGGAAGATCGTCGCGGGCGGCCGTCAGCCCGACCCGGAACCCCCGCCTGACGTACGAGCCGACGAGAGAGACCTGCTTTCCGTTGTTGTTGTCGGCGGAAAGGCCCGCGCCGTTCGTGACCGCAGCCGCGATCGACCAGGGGCCCGGCTCGACGCCGACCTCGACCCCGGTGTCGCTGCTCGCGAAGTTGAACCCCGTCGCGGAGCGGGTGAACGCCACGTCGTCCTCTAGGCGGAGGCCGAACGGCGGGAAGAACCGCCCGACCTTGACCCACAGACTTCCTCGGGCGGGTCGCAGGAGCGCGAACGCCTCCCGGCTCGCCGAGGCGCCGGGCGCCACCTGCTCGTCGACGTAGATCGAGAGCCGGTCCTCGAGGACCTCGAGGTCTCCGTAGATCCGCGCGCCGAACACGTCGAACGACCAGAGGCTCGGCCCCTCCTCCGGCCGGGTCTCCTCGGCGCCGCCCCTCAGATCGGCGCCGACCCGCACGCGGGGGGCGAGGACGCCGTCGAACGCCCCCGCCGCCGACGCGCCCGCCGCCGGGAGCTCCAGCCGGCCGTAGCCCGATCCGTACGCGGTTCGGAGGCCGCCGCCGGTGAGGTTCGCGTGGCACGACGAGCACTTGAGCCCGGTCCGCACGGCGAGGTACGGCTCCGCGCGGGCCGCTCCCGCGGCGAGCGCCGCGAGAACGGCCAGCAACGGCAGTGGGGAAACTCGAGGCGGGGTGGGACGCCGATCAGTCGACACCGGCGCCTCCCAGGCTCGCGGTCATGGACGAGGACGACGAAGCGCCCCCGTTGATCCAGTCGCGAATCGCGGCGATCTCGGCGGCCGACAGCGCCCCGCCGGTCAGCGGCATCTGCGCCCCGATGATCCGAGCGTCGCCGGTGATCTTCATGTAGAGGTAGGAGTTCGCCGCGTCGCCGGGCTTCACCCTCATGAACGTCGGCTCCTCCGTGCTCGCGACGTTCACGATGTTCGAGAACGCCTGGCCCGCGGAGAGGTTCTGCCCCTGCTGCGGCGACGCGCCCGCGTGGCAGCCCGACAGCGCGCAGCTCGGCGAGAAGATGTTGGCCTGGATCGACGCGAGGGTCGGCTGGAGAGGCGGAGGAGGCGACTGCATCACGCCTCCCGAATAGCCGCCGCCGCCGCCGCACGACAGCGCGAGACCGGCCGCGAAGAGCGCGAAGGCCGCGCCGGTGCCACGGAATCCGATTCTCCCGATCATGATGTCCTCCGATTCCCCCTCAAGGTTTGCCGGCCGAAACGCCCCGCGGATGTTCCCGAACCCAACGGACGAACGCCTGTAGCGACTCGACGTCGACAGGGGTCGCGCGGCCCCGGAACGCGGGCATCCTAACGGTCTGAGTGGCGAGGATCCTCCGCGCGACCGGGTTCGCGGCCATCCGGTCGCTGATGCCGTTCATCACCCACTGCCGGAACTCGTCGTCGCTCGCCACCAGCTCCCGGTAGTCGCCGCCCTCCCACCCCGGCACGTACCCCTTGAGGGAGCCGGGGTTCGAGACGACTCCCCGCCCCTCGGGCCCATGGCAGCCGAAGCAGCCGAGCCGAAGCGCGACGTCGCGGCCCTCGGCGGCCGCGGGCTCGATCGGCGACCCGAAGAGCGAGACCGCGAGCACGAACGCGACGAGGGCGTCGGTCTCCTCGCCGGTCAACCGCCCTCGATAGGGCGGCATGGCGATCAGCGCGCCCGAGTCCGGCGCGCGTCCCGGCGGATGCCCGTCGAGGATCCACCCCTTCACGTCGTCCTCGCTCCGGTTCCACATCATCCAAGTCCCTCCCGTCCATCCCGGGACCTCCCCGCTCTTGGAGCCGAGGTTCGGGATCGGCCGCGCGCCGCCGTCCCCGTGGCACGCGAAGCACCCCATCCGCTCCGCCACCGCCCGGCCGCGCGGAACCGCGGCGGCCGACGCCTCAGCGCGCCACCGCGACCGCACGGCGATCCAGCCGAGGGCGACGCCCTCGGCCAGCGCCAGAGCGGCGAGGAGCGATACCGCGGCGATCGATGCTCGGCGCAAGGCGGCCTCTCCCCTCCCGACAGGAGCCGCTCAGGCTCCGGCCGGCTCGACGGCTTCGACGATCAGGATCTTCGCCCCGCCGCGCTCGGCCCACGTCCCGCGGATCGTCACCTTGCGGCCCGCGTGAGGCCGGAGCGTCTTGTTGGGGGTCTCGGCGTCGTTCTCCGACGCGAGCCATATCACCCTGCCGGTCCCGTCCTCGAGGAGCGCGAGGGGGATCCCCGCGTCGGCGCACTTCTGGGCGCACTCGCGATGCGACTCGCCGCGCGCGCCCATCTTGATGTAGCAGGCGGAGTCTATGACCTCGCCTCTCACCGCGACCTTCTCCCCGGCGGAGCGTGCCGGCGCGGCGCCGAGGGCCGCGACGAGAGCGATGGCGGCCGCCGCGGCGATCCGCCGCGAGGTGGATCGGCCGATCGCACCGGCCCCAGGTCGTCCCTTCGTCACGAAACGTCCTCCACGATCGGAAGTCATCTGTCGTCCCTCCGCACGTGAGAGCTCAGGAGCACGGCCTTGTTCCCGGCGAGGACGAGGGGCTTGCGAAGCTCCCGCGCCGCCGCTAGAGTTCGAACGCCCGAGCGTGGAATCGGAGAGGAGGGGAACCGTGTCGAGATCGACGCTCTGCCTCGCGGCCCTGGCCGTCTCGTCGACGCTCCTCTTCGCCGCAGAGGGCGGCGAGCAGCCTCCCTTGCCGAACGAGCTTGCGGTGACCGACGCGATCTCGATGACCGACGCCGACGAGGCCTACGTCGCGACGTCCATCCAGCACTTCAAGCTGGCCGACCAGCGACGGACCACGGCGGCCGTGGAGGCGGCCTACGGGCTGACCGACCGGCTCCGGATCTCGGCGGAGATGCCGTACGTGCTCGTCCGCCCCGACGGCGGGGGGTCGGCCAGCGGAATCGGCGACGGAGAGTTGGGCGTGCGATACGGCGTACTCGACTACCGCAAGCGGCCGTTCGGCCTCGACGTGGGTTTCGCCCTGAGCCTGCCGAGCGGCGACGAGACCCGGGACCTCGGCGAGGGCCGCGTCGTCGCGGCGCCGTCGTTGATCGCCTCTCGATGGCTGGGGCCGGTGAACGTGGAGCTCAACGTCGCCTGGGCACGCGCCGTGAACCACCCCGGCGACGGTCCGCGAAACGTGGTCGAGCACAACGTCGCGATCCTCTACCCGGTCGGGAGCTGGTATCTCGTCCTGGAAGGCAACGGAGAGACCGCCGGCGGGGAGACGAGCTACTACGTGACGCCGGAGGCGGTTTGGAAGGCCTCGGAGCACGTCCAGCTGCTCCTGGCGGCGCCCATCGGCGTGACCCGCGCGGCAGGCGACTACGGGGTGATCGCGGGGTGTACCGTGGAGCTCGAGCATCTCCTGCACCGGGGCGCGGCCAGGGACTGAGGAGCCTCCCTCCCACCGCCGGCGGAATCTCGCGTAGGATGGGGTTTCCGAAACGCCCGGGAACAAGGTGGCGAGTCATGGTTCCTACCAGCGGCGACGGAGCCCTGAATTTCGAGGAGCTGGTGACCGTGTACTATCGACCACTTTACCAGTTCGCCTACAGCCTCTCGCACGACGAGGCGGAAGCGAGCGACCTGACCCAGCAGACGTTCTACATCTGGGCCAGGAAGGGGCGCGCGCTGCGCGACCCGTCCAAGGTGAAGACCTGGCTGTTCACCACCTTGCATCGGGAGTTCCTGAGGATCCGTCGGCACGCGAGCCGGTTCCCGCACCGGACGATCGACGAGGCGGCCGAGGATCTGCCGAGCCTCTCCCCGACCGCCGTGGAGCGGCTCGACGCCGGCACGGTCCTGGAAGCGCTCGCGACCCTCGAGGAGATCTACCGGGCACCCCTCGCGCTGTTCTATCTCCGCGAGCACTCCTACGTCGAGATCGCCGAGATCCTGGCCCTCCCCATCGGCACCGTTCAATCCCGGATCTCCCGCGGCAAGGCCCAGCTCCGCGAGCGCCTGGCGCGAGGCGATTCGAATTCCAAGGAAGCCCGGAAGGTGCAAGGTGGATAGCCGCCAAGCCCGAGAGATCCTCGCGTGCTACCGTCCCGGGGTGGACGACCCCGACGCGCCCCCCTTCGCCGGCGCGCTCGAGCAGGCCCGCGTCGATCCCGAGCTCTCGCGATGGCTCGATCGTGAGACGGCGTTCGACGCCGCGATCGGCGCGAAGCTCAGGGAAGCGCCGACGCCGCTGGGGCTCAGGACGCGGATCCTGGCCGGCCGGCCGGCCGAGGCGACGCGCTCCGGGTGGCGGCGGCCGGCCGTCGCGTTCGCCCCGCTGCTGTTCCTGGCGGTCGCGGCCGCGACGTTCGTGGCGCTCGAGTGGCGCCCTTCGTCGGGGGATTTCGCGTCCTACCGCGGGGAGATGGCCGCGCTGGTCTCCGGCGATTACAAGATGGACATCGAAGCCCCGGACCTCGCCCGTCTCCGGGAGTTCTTCGCCGGGCGCCGCTGGCCTTCCGCCTACACCGTGCCCCCCGCGCTCGAAAAATATCCGCTCGAGGGCGGCATGGCGGTGCGATGGCGCGGCCACGAAGTGTCCGTCATCTGTTTCGGCGTGGAGAACGACGAGAGCAAGGACCTCTTCCTGTTCGTCATCGACCGCCAAGCTCTGCGCGGCGCCCCTTCCACCGCGGGCCTCAAGTTCGAGCGGGTCGCGAAGCTGACGACCGCGGCCTGGACCAGCGGCCGCCATCTGTACCTCCTCTCCGGCCGGGCCGACGAACCCACCCTCCGCAAGTACCTCTGACCATGTCCTCGACGCAGCGAAAGCGGAACGGGCCCGGTGCCCGGCAGCCCGGTCTCGGCCGGCGCGTGCCTCGAGGGCTCCTTCTCGGAGCGGTCGTCCTCACGGGCTGCGGCAGCCCGGTCGTCACGTCCTACCGCGTGCCCAGGAACGAGGCCTCCGCCGTCTCCCCTTCGAAGCGGGAGGAGCGCGCTCCCGTCGCGTCGCTTCCGCCGCCCGAAGCCCGCGGGTGGAACGTGCCCGCCCGCTGGAGAGAGATCCCGCCGGGACGGTCGGGGCTCGCGACCTACGTCATCGGTGGGGCCGGCGGCGATGCGCGGGTGGGCGTCACCGCGCTTTCGAGCGTCGCAGGTCACGAGTCCGAGGTCGTGAACCTGTGGCGCGAGGCCCTCGGCCTGTCTAGGATTGGAGGGGAGGAGGCCAGGAGGAGCCTGCGTCCCGTCCGGATCGGCGGCGACGCGGGCCAGCTGTTCGAGGCCTCCGCGGAGGGAGGCGGCGTGGACGGGCGGAGGCTCCTCGTGGCGGCGATGGTCCACCGGGACGGCACGAGTTGGTTCTACATGCTCACCGGCGATGCCGCCGTCGTCCGGGCGGAGAAGCCCGCCTTCCTCGGTTTCCTCGAGTCCGCTCGCGTCCCGCGGGCGACCACGACCGCGGGAGAGCCCTAGCCCATGGCCGTCCGTATCTGGCGCATCCTCGCGTCGCTCCGCCTTACCGTCGTCCTGCTGGCGTTCGGAATCCTCCTGGTGTTCGTCGGGACCGTCGCGCAGGTGGATGAGGGCTTGTACCAGGCGCAGACGCGCTACTTCAAGCACTGGATCGTCTGGGGCATCGGTCTCAACGGCCGCACGGTTCCGATCCCGCTTCCCGGCGGCTATCTCCTGGGCACCCTGCTGCTCGCCAACCTCGTCGCGGCCCACGCCACGAGGTTCGTGTGGACCTGGCGCAAGATCGGCATCCACATGGCCCACGCCGGGATCATCCTGCTGCTCGTCGGCCAGCTGGCCACGGACCTGCTCTCGCGGGAGACCGAGATGCGCTTCGCCGAAGGGGAAACCCTGGACTACTCGGAGAGCGCGAGGAGCTTCGAGCTGGCTTTCGGCGCCGACGTGAACGCCCGCACGCGGGAGGTCGTCGCGATCCCAGCGCGACTGCTCGAGCGCGGCGGCGAGGTGCGGGACGACAACCTTCCCTGCACGGTTCGGGTGACGAGCTACTGGCGGAACTCCGAGCCGTCGTTCCGGGCGCCGATGCAGCAGAACGGACCGCCGCTCGCGACCCACGGGATCGCGCGTTACTTCGATTTCCGGCTGCTCCAGGAGTCGCGGAACCCGGACCAGCGCAACGTCCCCACGGCGGTCGTCGAGATCCTCGGGAACGGGCGATCGCTGGGCACGTGGGTCGCCTCCGCGTGGTCCGCCGACGAGTCGCTGCTGGCCGCCGTTAGGGAGTCCTACACGCGCCAGGTCGGCGCCCAGATGGCGGGGCAGATCGCCGACCGCCTCGTCGAGCCGCAGACCGTCGAGATCGGCGGAAAGGCCTGGGCCCTCGCCCTCCGCCCCGCTCGGCATTACCATCCGTTCTCGATCACGCTGATGAAGACGACCCACTCGGTGTATCCCGGGACGGACATCCCCAAGGACTTCCGCAGCCGCGTTCGCATCGTGAACCCCGGGACCCGCGAGAACCGCGAGGTGGAGATCTTCATGAACAGCCCGCTGCGGTACGGCGGGCTGACCTTCTACCAGTACCAGATGGGCCGCGACGAGCTGGACGCGAGCCGGGGCACGAGCACGCTGCAGGTGGTCCGCAATCCGTCGTGGCTCGCGCCCTACGCGGCCTGCGGACTCGTCGGCGCCGGACTGCTCGTCCAGTTCCTGCTCCACCTCCATGGCTTCGTGACGCGGAGGAGGGCCGCATGAGGAAGTGGCTTCCGCTCGTGGCGGCGGGCCTCGCCGCGCTGTGGCTCCTGTCCGGGCTTCTCCCGCCGGGGGAGCCCGACGTCGCCTACGCCGAGTTCGGCCGGCTCCCGCTCCTCTTCAACGGGCGCTGCCAGCCGATGGACTCCGTCGCGCGCAACGCGCTCCTCACCCTCCGCGGGAAGCAGGCGGCCAACCTCGAGCCGTGGAAGGGCGGGATGGAGCACCCGCGGATCGTCTCCGGCATCGAGTGGCTCACGACCCTGATGATGTCGCCGGAGGTGGCCGACGCTTGGCCGGTGTTCCGCGTGGACCATCCGGAGCTCGTCTCGCTCCTGAAGCTGCCCGGGAAGGACCGGGACGCCCGATCGGACGGAATGCACTTCTCCTGGAACCAGATCCGGCCGTCCCTTCCGGCCCTGGACCGGGAGGCCGCGCGCGCGAACGCCGTCTCCGACGCGCTCCGAACCCGCTTCGACCGGGCGGTCCTGGGGCTCGAGGAGCGTGCGGCGCTCTACAACCGCCTCAAGAACACGCTGAAGCCGCAGGACGCCCTGGATTGGCCGCGGGAGCTGGACGATTTCGGGAGGGCCATCGGGCCGGGCATGGCCGCCATGGGCGCGTCGCACTCGGGCGACACCCCCGACCCGGCCGCGCGGGAGCGGCTTCTGGTCTTCCTCCAGCGCTACGAGGCGATGGCCGCGGACGAGCCGCCCCGGGTGGTGCCCCCCCGCGACCCCGAGGGGTCCCGCGAAGCGTGGACGAGCGTGGGCGAGGCGCTCGTCGACGCGCCGCGCGACGGCGGGATCCCGGACCCCGTGCGCCGCTACGCCGCCATCGTCGCCGCGTTCAGGAGCGGCAAGGCCGACGCCTTCAACCGGGCGGTCCTCGCCTACCGGTCGTCGCTCGCGCCGGGGTTCCTCAAGGAGCTGACCAAGGCTCGGAGGGAGGCCTTCTTCAACCGCCTGCAGCCGTTCTACTCGGCGATGGTCCTCTACGTGATCGCGTTCCTCCTGGCCTGCCTCTCGTGGGTGAACGCGTCTCACGTCCTCAGAAGGTCGGCGGCCTCGCTCGCGGTCCTCGCGTTCGTCGTGCACACGGCCGGCCTCCTGTTCCGCATGTGGCTCGAAGGCCGCCCGCCGGTCACCAACCTCTACTCGTCCGCCGTGTTCATCGGCTGGGGCGCGGTCGTGCTGGGCCTGGTGCTCGAGCGCTTCTACCGCGACGGCATCGGGACCTCGGTCGCGTCGTCGGTCGGGTTCGTCACGCTGATCATCGCGCACCACCTCTCGATGAGCGGCGACACGATGGAGATGATGCGCGCCGTGCTCGACACGAACCTCTGGCTCGCGACGCACGTCGTCGCCGTGACCACGGGGTACGCGAGCACGTTCGTCGCCGGCTTCCTCGCGGTGATCTACGTCGTGCGCGGCGCGTTCACAAGGACGCTCCGGCAGGAGACCGGGGCCTCGCTCGCCCGCATGGTGTACGGCATCGTGTGCTTCGCGACCCTGTTCAGCTTCGTCGGCACGGTGCTCGGAGGCATCTGGGCCGACCAATCGTGGGGCCGGTTCTGGGGGTGGGACCCGAAGGAGAACGGCGCCCTCATCATCGTGCTGTGGAACGTGCTCATCCTGCACGCGCGGTGGGGAGGGATGGTGCGGGAGCGCGGCCTCATGAACCTGGCGATCTTCGGCAACATCGTCACGAGCTGGTCGTGGTTCGGCACGAACATGCTGGGCATCGGGCTGCACAGCTACGGCTTCATGGACTCCGCCTTCAAGTGGCTCCTGGCGTTCGTCGCCAGCCAGCTCGCGCTGATCGCCATCGGCCTGCTGCCGGAGAGGTCCTGGCTCAGCCTTCGCCGTCGCTCCCCTCGGTCGGACGGCGACCGGAAGGACGCGAGGGAGCCGGGAGACCGGGGCGCGTCCGAGCTCGCCTCGACCTAGCCCGCCTTGGCGATCTCGTCGCCGGCGAGGCCGGAGCGCGCGGAAGGCCCCTTGTGGGCGTCCGCCCATTTCAGGATGCCGTCCCGGCGCGTGCCGCCGATCTCGTAGAGCGCCTCCTTGTCGAAGATCATCAGCTCCCGGGAGTGCCCAACGATCACGTAGGTCTTCGACATGAAGATCGCCTCCTCCGGGCAGACCTCCTCGCACAGCCCGCAGTAGATGCAGCGGAGCATGTTGATCTCGAACTTCGCGGGGAACTTCTCGATCTGGTGGAGGGGATGGTCCTTGGGGTACTCGGCGGCCTCGATCGAGATCGCGAGCGGCGGGCAGACCCACTGGCACATGTAGCACGCGACGCACTTCTCGCGCCCGTCCTGGTCCTTGACGAGGGCGGGGACGCCGCGATAGGCGGGCCCGAACTCGTGCTTCCTCTCCGGGTACTGGATGGTGTCCTTCCTCCGGAAGATGTGCCGGAAGGTCACCGCCATCCCCGAGACGATGCTCGGCAGGACCAGGTGGTCCCAGATCGAGAGCTTCCGCGGACGCTTCACCTTCATGCGCCGATTCTCCGCCACCCCGGCCCCGGACGATCCTACCTCGTCCCGGGGCCGTCCGCCCGATCGCCCTTCCCGGACGGCTCGACCATCTGCGACCTCAGCACCTGCGCGACGTCGAGCACCTTGATGCTCTCCTGTCGTCCGGTCTCCGCCACGCCGTCGGACATCATGGTCATGCAGAAGGGGCAGGCGACGGCGACGACGCCCGCGCCGGTCGCAGCCGCCTCCTCGGTCCGATTCACGTTCACCTTCGTCCCGATCCGCTCTTCCATGAACATCCGGGCGCCCCCCGCGCCGCAGCAGAACCCGTTCTCGCGGCTCCGCGGCATCTCGACGACCTCGAGCCCGGGAATCGCCCCGAGCGCCCGCCGCGGCGCGTCGTAGACTTCGTTGTGGCGGCCCAGGTAGCAGGAGTCGTGGAAGGTCGCGGTCGGCAGGGCGGTGCGGGTCGGTTTCAGGGGGATCCGCCCCTCCTCCGCGAGGCGGGCGAGCAGCTCGCTGTGGTGGGTCACCTCGTAGTGCCCGCCGAGCTGCGGGTACTCGTTTCGCAGTGTATTGAAGCAGTGCGGGCACGCGGTGACGATCTTCCTCACGCCGTAACCGTTCAGCGTCTCGACGTTGCGGGACGCCAGCATCTGGAACAGGTACTCGTTCCCCGCGCGGCGCGCGGGATCGCCGGTGCAGGTCTCCTCGACCCCCAGGATCGCGAAGCGGACCCCCGCGGCGCTCAGGAGCTCGGCGGTGGCGCGCGCGATCTTCTTGTTCCGGTCGTCGAACGCGCCGGCGCAGCCGACCCAGAAGAGGAACTCCACGTCCTCCGGTCCGTCGGACATCCGCGGGACGTCGAGGCCTTCCGCCCAGTCCGCGCGCGTCGAAGGGTCGATCCCCCACGGGTTGCCGGCCTTCTCGAGGTTCTTGAACGCCGGGGTCAGCTCCGCCGGAAACGCCCCGTCCTCCAGGACGAGCTTGCGGCGCATTCCGACGATCCGGTCGACGAACTCGATGAACAGCGGGCAGGCCTGCTCGCAGGCCCGGCAGGTCGTGCACGCCCAGAGGACGTCCTCGTGGATCGTGGCCCCGGGCAGCACCGGCGGCTCCCAGCCCTCCCCGGCCTCGCGTCGCCCGAGCAGCAAGGGGAGCGCCGGCAACAGCTCGTGCCTCATGTCCTCGTTGATCCGCTTGGGATTGAGCGGCTTCCCGGTGGCGTACGCGGGGCAGGCATCCTGGCAGCGCCCGCACTCGGTGCAGGAGTAGACGTCGAGGAGGTCCTTCCACCCGAGGTCCGTGAACGTCGTGACCCCGAACCGCTCCGCCGTCTCGAGGTCCATCGCCGGGAGCGAGCCGGTATCGAGCCGGCGAAACAGGACGGAGGCCAACGAGGTCACCACGTGGAAGTGCTTCGAGACCGGCAGATAGGCCAGGAAGAACAGGAGCGACGACAGGTGGAGCCAGAACGCGCAGCTGTGCATCCTCCCCAGGGCGGCGGGGACGAGCCCTAGGAACAGGGGCCCGAGCAGCACGCCGGCCGGCGAGCGGTAACCCGCCGCGGTGCCGGTGACCGCAGTCTCGATCCCGGCCATCCCGAGATCGGTCGCCATGAGCACCGCGATCAGCGAGAGGATGACGCCGGCGTCCCACGACAGGGTGAGCCGGGCCGGGCGCGTCACGACGCGGCGCCACGCGGCGACCCCCACGGCGCCGAGGACGGCGACCTCGAACAGGTCGCGGAACGCGGCGTACGCGGTGCCGAGCGCGGACCCGGGACCGAGGCCGACGATGTGGAATCCCTCGCTGAACCCGCGACCCACGAACACGACCGAGTTCAGCGCGACCGCGAGGAAGCCCCAGAAGATCAGGGCGTGCATCAGGCCGGCGCCGCGGTACCCGCGCGCCAGGATCCTCTTCTGGCCGAGGAAGAACGACACGAGGCCTCGGATCCGCTCCCCCCACCGGTCGAAGCGGTGGGAGGGGCGTGCCGCGGCGAGCATCGCGATCCTCGCCTCCATCAGGTAGCCGAAGGCTCCCAGGGAGACGAGGAGCATCGCGACGAAGATGGCGAACGCCAGGGGCGAGTCGGTCGGCCTCACACGTCCTCCGGTCGGGTCCGCGCCAGGAGCCGGAGCGTAGCACAGGGGTTCGGCCTCGACCAAGCCGCCGCCCCGGTGCCAGGCGTCGCCCTCAGCGCGACCCCACCGGTATGAGGAAATCCGAATGCGAGCGATGCGGACCCAGGCGATCGAGCGCGATCGATCCGCCGAACTCCGAGCCCCGGTCGGTCTACCACGACGCGTGGCTCCCCAACATGCCGCGGCACGAGGCGTACCACCCGGCGGACACGCGCGAGGTCTTCGTCACGGCACGGTTCTCCCTCGGCGCGCCGGAAGGCCCGACGCGCCAGGACCGAACCGAGCGTCGGATGCCGTCCGGCTAGAGCTGGATCGGGCCGGGGCCCACGGGCACGCAGTTGTGAGCGTGCGCGCAGCTCGCGAAGCACCCGTTGGTGTACGTCCTCCCGTTGTCGCACAACACGGGCGCGTAGATCAGCGGGCAGATGCACCCCCCAGCCGCCTGGACCTCGGTGAACAGCGAGAACGCGCCGATCGCGATCGCCACCATCATGACGGTCGCGACGAGCAGCTTGACGGACACTCCACGGTGACGCATGACGGCTCCTCCTCTCCGTGGTCCCGCGTCGCGGGCCACGCCGAAGCTCTCCCCCTGTCTCGGAACGCCATCGATTCTACCCCAGCCCGGACCGTCGGGGTGGGGCCGTGGCCGCGCCTCCCGGGCATATACTTGACTCAAGGGGGATGCCGGTGACGAAGGGCCGGGCGGCGCTGCTCAACCAGAGCGACAGGCCCACCGCCAGCCACTACACGATCCTGGCGATGTCCTGGGCCGGCTGGCTGTTCGATTTCTACGACCTGATGCTGTTCTCCTTCCTCCTGGTTCCGATCCGCCAGGACCTTGGACTCTCGGATGCCCAGCTCTCGTTGCTCCTCGGAGCGAGCCTGGCCGCAACGGCGCTCGGAGGGCTGGCGTTCGGCTGGCTTGCCGACCGACTCGGCCGCAAGGTCGTGCTCTCCTTCACGATTCTCACTTACTCCCTCGGGACCTTCCTGTGCGGCCTCAGCCCGAACATGGGAGCCCTGCTCGTCTTCCGAATCGTCACCGGGCTGGGGGTGGGCGGCGAGTGGGCGACGGGCCAGACGCTCGTGGGGGAGACCTTCCCGGCGAGGATGCGCGCGCGCTTCGCGGCGGTGATGCAGACCGGGGCCCCTGCGGGAATCGCGCTCGCGGCGGTGGTGGGGGGGTTCGTCGAGCCGGCCCTCGCGGGACGGCTCGGCCCGAGCTGGGGCTGGAGAGCGTGCTTCTTCGTCTCGACCCTCCCCGCCCTGCTGGTGGTGGCCGTCCGTCGCTACATGCCGGAGTCGGACGTCTGGGAGGAATGGCAGCGGCATCCCGAGCGACGGGAGGCGGCTTCGGGCCAGCACTTCCTCGCCTCGCTGCGACGGGACGCGCCGATCCGGCGGCTCTTCCTCCTCGGCCTCGTCCTCGCCGTCACGGACATGTCGGCCTACTGGTTCACGTATTCCTGGATGCCGAAGTACCTGTACGACAAGCTCCACTTCTCCATGAACAAGGCGGGGATCTGGATGCTCGTGACCCAGGCGGGCGGGCTGCTGGGCTACCTGTCGTTCGGCATCGTCGCCGACTGGAAGGGCCGGAGGGTCGCCTACACGCTGTACTCGCTGATCTGGGCCGCGGGCTTGCTCTCCGTCACGTGGTTCTGGGGAACCCTGGTGACGGTGCCCGCGCTGACGCTCGTGTTCTTGTTCCTCGTCGGGGTGGGCACCGGGAACTTCTCGGGGTACGGCCCGATCTTCTCCGAGCTGTTCCCGACGCGCATCCGGAACACCGCCATGGGGACGGCATTCAACCTGGCCCGGGGGGTTCAGTTCTTCACGCCGCTGGTGATCACCTGGGTGGCGTCGATGACGTGGCTCGGTCCCGAGCGGAGTCTCGGGATGGGGATCTCCATCGGCGCGTTCTTCGCCCTGCTGACCGGGGCCTGGGTCTGGACGCTGCCCGAAACCCGGGGCACCCGCATCCTCGCCGCGGGCCTGGCGCGCGGGGAGGAGCCGTCCTTCCCGCGAGCTCCCGCCTAGGACGAGGCATGCCGCTCCCCGACGCATCGCGATTGCTGTCGGTCCCACGGGGGACGTGGCGCTCGCTCGCCGACCGCCTCCGCGCCCTCGGCGTGACCACCGACCGCGCCGGGCGGATCTCGCGCGTCTGCCGGCGGATGCCGACGAGGCTCGCGCTGCCGCTTCGCCGTTGGCACCTGCGCCGGATGCAGGGCGGCGGCGCGGCCGCGATGCGGATGCTCCTGTTCAACGACCCGGTGACGCCTCGCGAGGCCGAAGGAGCGCTCGGCGAGGACCTCCTCCGGACGCTCGTGGAGGCGGGGCTCCTGGTCCGCGGCGAGGACGGCGGAATCGTGTCCCCGTTCCTGATGAACCTGGTCAACGACCTCTACGTCGTCTGCGACGACCTGGCTCATGGGGGCCCGGCGGTCATGGGCGCCGGCGAGACGACGGGCGACCTCTGCAGCGCGGCGTATCCCACGCGGAAGATCGGGAGCGCCCTCGACCTGGGCTGCGGCGCGGGAACCGGCGCGCTCCTGTTCGCTCGCGAGGTACGGCGAGTCGTGGGGATCGACGTGAACCCGCGCGCCATCACGCTGGCGCGCCTCAATGCCGAGATCAACGGCATCGCCAACGCCGAGTTCCTGAAGGGCGACCTGTTCGAGCCGGTGGCGGACGAGGCGTTCGATCTCGTCTTTTCCCAGCCGCCCTTCGTCGCCGGGCCGGAGGAGTGCGACACCGCGACCTACCTTCACGGGGGCGCCCGTGGGGACGAGATCGCCTTCAGGATCCTCGCCGGCCTCTCCTCGCACCTCAGACCGGGCGGCCGCGCGGTCGTGCTGGTCGAGTGGCCCGAGGTCGACGGCGCGGCCGACGAGAGCCGCTTTCGCGACGCCGTCGGCTCGCTCGACCTGAGCGTGCTGATCCTCCGCGGCGCGTCCACCGACCTCGACGAGCACTGCGCGTGGTACGCCGCGGGAGAGCACCCCGGCGACCTCCCGTCCTACGAGCGAAAGGCGACGATCCGCCGCGAGCACCTCGAGCGGACCGGCATCCGCGGCCTGCGGCTCCTGGTGGGCGTGGTCCATCGCGGTCCGCGCGCGCCCGGGTGGACCTCGACGGTGGACATCCGACCCCTGAGCGAGGTGACGGTGACGAGCGAGCGGATCGATCGCCTCCTCGCGTCCCGCGATCTACTGGCCGCCGGACGCGAAGCGCTGCTCGGCGCCCGGCTGCGCATCCCCGACGGGACCGTGTTCGTGGAGCAGCGCGCCGTCTCCGGCCTCGGCGAGCCGGGCCGGATCGAGGCTCGATTCCCCGACGCGGTGCTTCAGCCCCCCCTCGGGCTGAACGCGCATTCGCTCGGTCTCGTCTCGCTGGTCCACGGCTCGCCGTCGGTCCGGGCCGCCGCGGAGCAGCTCGCGGCGTCGTTCGGCGCCACGGCGGACGAGGCGGTGGCGAAGGCGCTCCCGGCCGTCGAGGAGGCGCTCCTCTGCGGGCTCCTGGAGCCGGGGTAGCGCGCGCTCGCGACCCGCGTCAAACCGGCCGCAGGACGAGGAGCTCCGCGCGTGGGTTGACCCGCTCCACCCTGAGATGGATTCGCGCCCGAAGCTCGATGCCCGCCAGGCCAGGGACGGGCTCCTCGAGAAGCGTCTCGAGCAGGACCACGACGGGGCGCGGGACGGTTTCCACGACGATCGCCTCGACCGTGTCGCCGCGGTGCTGCTCGAGGTAGCGGAGAAGCCAGTAGCGGTCCGCCGCGCGCTCCGCCCGCCGTCCGTCCCCCTCCGACGCTTCGGTCGTCGCGGCGACTCGCCGGAGCGATTCGACGTCGTAGGCCGGAGGCTTCCCGGCGAGGGCGGTGGCGATCTGGCGGTGGACCGCGAGATCCTGGAAGCGCCTGAGCGGCGACGTGACCTGAGCGTAGGCGGGAAGGCCGAGCGCGTGGTGCGGGCCGGGCTGCAGGGAAACCTCTCCCTTCCGCATCGCCTTCCTGAGCGCCCGCGCCGCCGCGAAATCCGCCCCTTCGCCCTGCGGCGGGGGAAGCGGGCCCTCCGGAGCGGCTTGACGCCGGTAGATCGCCGGCAGCCCGCGCTCGAGGCAGAACCGCGCCCCGACGGCTCCCGCGAGGATCATCGCCTCGGAGACGACACGGTGTCCGGGCGAAGACGGATCGGAGCGCTCCAGCTCGATGCGGCCGTCGGTCCCGATCCGCGCGTCCACCTCCGGAACCGCGATGCGGATCGCTCCCGCCGCGACGCGTCGCTCCTCGCGCAGCGAGGCGACGAGCGACAGGTCCCGCAAGACGCCGGCGAACCGCCCTTCGCCGGTCGAGATCGCGCGGTCCGCGTCGTCGTAGGCGAGCCGCGCGCGCGAGCGGATCGTCGAGCGGAGGATCTCGGACCCCGTCACCTCGCCCGCGGCCGAGAGATCCACAAGGAAGCTCAACGCCGGCCGGTCCCTCCCCTCGACGAGGCTCGCCGCGTCCTCGGAGATCGCCTCGGGGAGCATGGGAAGGCGCCCGTCCGGGAGGTAGTGCGTCACCGCGCGCGCCAGCGCCTCGTCGTCCACGGGATCCCCCGGCGAGACGAACGCCGACGGGTCGGCGATGTGAACGCCGATCCGCCACCCCCCGTTCGCGAGCGGCGAGACCGACAGGCCGTCATCGATCTCCCGGGTCGACGGCCCATCCACGGTCACCACCTCGAGGTCCCTGAGGTCGGCCCTCCCCTCGCCGGACGGCGCTCGGCGCGCCGCTTCACCCGCGGCGGCGATCGCCTCCTTCGGGAACACCGTACGAAGGCCGTAGCGGCGGATCGCGAGGTTCTCGTCGTCCGACGCGAATCGGCCGATTCGACGCAGCAGGCGGAATGCCCCCTCGTGCGGCCGGTCGTAAGAGACGCCGGCGCCCTCGAGCGCCTCGATCGCGAGGGCCCGGGCGGCCTCCGGAGCGTCGAGATCCAGGATGGCCAGGCCCTCGAGCGCGTCCAGGTAGCGCTTCTCCTCGGGGCTGCCCGATGACTCCCACGAGCCGCCCGCCGCGGCGCGCCCGAGCGCGGCGAGCGCGGCGCGGCGGCCCGCGTCCCGCGCCGCCATGCGATCGCGCTGGAGCCCGATCTCCTCCACCGACACGCGGGAGCGCGGCTCCCACCCGCTCCCCTTCCTGACGAACCGCAGGCCGTCACCGAGGAGAGCACGGACCACCGCGGCGCGGCGCTCGCCCGTCGCCGAGCCGAGGGCGAGATCGGCGAGCGTCCGGTCGTCCTGCGTCCCGCCGGCCTCGAGGGCAAGCTCCCACAGCGATGCCACGTCCACCCCGGCGGCGAGTCCGGCGATCCGGACCTCGGCCTCCGCGAGGCGGCGCACCGCCGCGCGTCGCCCTTCCGGCGTCG
The DNA here is from genome assembly GCA_020073205.1 of Terriglobia bacterium. Lineage (NCBI taxonomy): Bacteria > Pseudomonadati > Acidobacteriota > Terriglobia > Terriglobia bacterium. The sequence continues at coordinate 207 of JAIQFR010000049.1, read as the reverse complement.
CCCCGGGGGCCGGACCCGCGTCGAGATCGAACGCGACCCTCGCCGGAGCGACCCGCTCCTCGTGCCCCCCGGCGACGACCAGACGGACCCGCTGCTTCTCCTCCGCCGCGACCACGCCGAGGGCGAGGCCCGCTCCGTCCCACCACGCGACGAGCGATCCGGCGGCCGGCACGGCTCAGAGCCTCTTCAGCATCTCGGCGACCCCCC
>JAIQFR010000048.1 GCA_020073205.1 Terriglobia bacterium | reverse complement strand
GACGGCGGCATCTTTCGTCCGGTACAACTGCTCATCACGCCGAAAACCTTCGTGGAGCGCGTCGACATCGATGCCGTCGCTGATCTGAGCAGCAAAGAAGCTGCGGTCACGGTTTCAGCACTTTGTCGAAACACCGGGACCACGAACGGGACCATCGAGGCGATCAACAGCACGGTCACCGTCCAGTACCAGAAGGGGTGCGGGACGGGGAAGCTGTTCACCAAGACCTACACCAACCAGATCACCATCTCGGGCAATAACTTCAGCGCCGGTGGCGATTCCGGCTCGCTGATCATCTCGAACGACGGGACGCCGAACCCGGTGGGCCTCCTGTTCGCCGGAAACTCCACCACCACGATCGCGAACCCCGCCTCGGCCGTCGTGTCCGCCTTCCAGTCCGGCGGGCACACCTTCACGTTCGTCGGGAGCGCGTGTCCCGGGGCCGCGTTCGAGGAGCGGCCGTTGAACCCGCCCGATGCCGAGATCGAGTACGTCACGAGGATCAAGGAGTCGAACGAGGCCGTCCTGTTCGCCCATCCTGGCGTGATCGGCGTCGGGGTCGGGCAGTCGGACGACGACCCGCTGCGGGCCGTCATGGTCGTTTACGTCCAGAGCGCCGGCCACATGCGTCCGCACGGGCTCCCCTCGGAGATCGACGGGATCCCGGTGAAGATCGTCTTGACGGAACCGTTCGTCGCGTTCTGAGTCTCCCCTGGACGGTCGCCGGGCGCCGTCGAGAGGCGCCCGGCGGCCCCCGCCCGTTTCGCACGATCTCGAGGGGGTAGTTGCATCATCCCCTCGCGCCGACCCAGCCCTGGTAGCCGACCTTCATCCTGCTCGCCGCCCTGGCCGCGGAGGATGACTCGACCCGAACAGCACGAGACGCGGCGGTTCAGTTCGGCAGCGTCGTATCGCGGGCGCGGCCGACACGGTGGCCTACAGCCCGGACGGGATCGCCGCCGCGACGATCTCCTCCATGTCGATGAGCGTGCCCAGCGCCTTGCCGTGCGCGCTCATGATCTGGTGGACGATCACGTAGTTCACGACATCGCGGAGGTTCACGTCGCGCTCCTCCGGCCACTGCGCGAAGCTCTGGTCGGCGAGGCGGACGATCTCGCGCGCCTTCGCCTCGCCGCAGCCGAGCCTCTTCACGACGGCCTTCTGGTAGAGCGCCTCCCCCGCGAGCGTCGGGTCCTGGTGCTGGAGCGCCCGCACGATGTTCAGCATCACGGCGCACTGCTGCCGCGCCAGGGATCGCTCGCGCCGCGCGACGAGGCGATGGAGACCCGGGACGTGCTCGGCGACGCGCCAGAGCAGGTTGTCGGAGCGCGCCACCACCTGGTCGACGGTGCTGCGCGCGAGCCGCTTGAGCCCGCGTTCGGTGGTTTCCTCCGTCACGTCCCGGATCCTCCGGTGGGCCGCACGGCCCGCAGCGGCGGCGGTCGCCTCCAGTGAAACCAGGGCTCCCCCCGCGGAACCTCGATCCTCTTCGCGGTGGTTCGCACTCCCGGCGGCGCCCGGGTTGCGCTCCCCGGCATGGGGGCGTCTACTGGTGCCGTTGGACCTGCCCCGCGAGAGCGGCGACGGTTCAGCGGAACCTAGCCGAACCCCATGCGGTGGTTCCCCGGGCTCCGATACGATGATAGCTCACCGGGGTTCGTGGCGTGGTGATGCGGGCCGCTCCAATTCTGGTGACCCACATCACCATCACCCGGAGACGGCCGAGACGAGATGCTCTCCACCGACACGCTGATCTACGCGGGCTTCATCGGTCTCACGATCGTCATCGCCTACTGGCATCACCGGAAGCGTGCGCGGATGGAGCACGAGTCCGCGAAGGCGCGCGAGGCGAACGAGAGGGCCGGGCTCAACGAGCCGCCCTCGCTGCATCCGGTCATCGACGTCGACCGGTGCATCGGCTGCGGGTCGTGCGCCCAGGCCTGTCCCGAGGGCGGCGTCCTCGGCGTCGTCAACGACAAGGCCGTGCTCGTCGAGGCCTCGCACTGCATCGGCCACGGCGCCTGCAGGACGGCCTGCCCGACGCAGGCGATCACGCTCGTCTTCGGCACCGAGAAGCGCGGTGTCGACATCCCGAACGTCGGCCCGAACTTCGAGTCCAACGTCCCCGGCATCTTCATCGCCGGCGAGCTCGGCGGGATGGGGCTCATCGGGAACGCGATCGAGCAGGGACGCCAGGCGATCGATTCGATCGGGAAGCTTTCGGGGCTCGGCCGCGCGGATCGCCTCGACGTGCTCATCGTCGGTGCGGGCCCCAGCGGCTTCTCGGCGTCGCTCGCCTGCCTGGAGAAAAAGCTGGAATTCGTGACGATCGAGCAGGGCACGCTCGGCGGCACCGTCGCGCATTTCCCGCGCGGCAAGATCGTCATGACCCGGCCGGTGAACCTGCCGATGGTCGGGAAGGTCAAGATCTCGGAGACGAGCAAGGAGAAGCTGCTCGAGTTCTGGCAGAACGTGGAACGCGACCATCCGGTGAAGATCCGCTACAACGAGCGGCTCGAGAACGTCGTCCCGGACGGCGACGGCTTCGTCGTCACGACCACCAAGGAGACGTACAAGTCGCGCGCGGTGCTGCTGTGCCTCGGGCGCACCGGCTCCCCCCGCAAGCTCGGCGTCCCCGGCGAGGATCACGAGAAGGTCGTGTACCGCCTCCTCGACCCGGCGCAGTTCGAGGGGAAGAGCGTCCTCGTCGTGGGCGGCGGCGACAGCGCGCTCGAGGCCGCGACGTCGATCGCGGACGAGAAGGGCACCCAGGTCATCCTCTCCTACCGCGACAAGGCGATCACTCGCGCGAAGGAGAAGAACCGGAAGAAGGTCGAAGCGTCGCAAAAGTCGGGGCGGCTCACGGTGATGCTCGAGTCGAAGGTGGTCGCCGTGCACCCGACGGAGGTGGACATCGAGCACCAGGGGAAGGTGAAGCGCGTGCCGAACGACGCCGTCATCGTGTGCGCGGGCGGCATCCTCCCCACCGGCTTCTTGAAGTCGATCGGCATCGAGATCGAAACGAAGCGCGGCACCGCGTAGCCGCTACCGCCGCCGAGCCGGCCGGGTCATTGGGGCCGCGGCGGCGACCCGGTGGTCGCCGCCGCTTCTCGGTCGCTCAGACGGAGTTCAAGGGCAGGGGCTCGGGTTCGGGTCCGGTACGCCGCCGGAGCTGCGGCCGAGGACCGACTCGAGGTGGCACACGTCATCCCTTCGCGAGACCAGGTAGTAGTACATCTCGCCCGAGGCCGGGATCTCCGGGTCGATGCTCGGGCCGGGAGTCGCCGAGTCGAAGCAGGTGTGATTGTAGGCCCAGGTGCCCGCCTTCAAGCCTCGGTAGACGTTGAACGGTCCGGGCAGGTCGCTCCAGCTGATCGCCGTCGGCGTGCCGCCGCCACCCCCGCCACCGGCCAAGCGGACGCTGTTGTCGATCTCGGGCGGAGGCGCGACGGGAGGACCGCCGACGCAGATGCCGCCGCTGCAAGTGTCGGGCGCCGTGCAGGCGTTGCCGTCGTCGCACGCCGTGCCCTCCGGCTTGGGGGTCACGGTGCACGTCGACGTGCCGTTGCACGTCAGGAAGTTGCACGGGTCGTCCGTGCAGGCGATCGGCGTCCCGCCGCAGATGCCGTTGGTGCAGACGTCGAGGTACGTGCACGCCTGACCGTCGTTGCAGGCGGTGCCGTCGGGCTTCTGCGGGTTGGAGCAGAGACCGGTATGCGGGTCGCAGACGCCCGGGTCATGGCACGTGTCGAGCGCCGTGCACACCACCGGATTCCCGCCCGTGCAGACACCCGCCTGGCACGTATCCGTCTGCGTGCAGGCGTCGCCGTCGTTGCACGCCGTCCCGTCGGCCTTCGCCGGGTTGGAGCAGATCCCGGTGCCCGTATCGCAGGTCCCCGCGTCGTGGCATGGGTCGAGGGGCGTGCAAACCACCGGGTTGCCGCCGACGCAGACGCCGTTGTCGCAGGTGTCGGTCTGGGTGCACGCGTTGCCGTCGTCGCAAGCCGCGCCGTTCGCCTGCTTCGCCGAGGAGAGCTCGTTGCTGTAGGCGGATTCGGTCGCGCCGCTCGCGTCGCAGGCCCCCGTGACCACGTAGTAGTACGTCGTTTCCGCCACGGCGGTCGTGTCGGTGTAGGTGGTGACGGCCACCGGCATGCCGCCGAGCTTCGTGTAAGGGCCGCCGGACGTCGCGCTGCGGTAGACGTTGTACGAGGCGGTCGCGCCGGTCCCCGCGGTCCACGTGAGGGTCACGCCGCCGCAGTCGCCCGTGGCGGCCGTCAAGGACGGCGCACCGGGTGCCGTGCAGCCGGCGCCCGTGGTGCAGGTGTCCGCGGTGCCGTAGTTGTTCACGGCCACCGTGTCCACGTACCATCCCGTGGCGCCGAGGGAGGAATCGTCTCCCTCGTGCCAGCGGATCCGGACCGTCTTGTTGAGGAGGTTGGCATCCGCTCCCAGGTTCAGCGATACCTGGGTCATCGCGCCGACGGTTCCCCCGCACCAGGCGGCCTTGCCTCCGATCGGGTTCGAGAAGCTGGAGCCCGCGGTGCCCGTGTACGCCCCCGCGGTGAAGTCCCCCGCGGGCACGACGGTCCAGGTCGTCCCGCCGTTCGTCGTGACCTCGAGCGTTCCGGCGTCGTAGCAGGTCGAGGTCGTCCCCTCGAACCCGTAGGTGTGCCAGAAGCTCATCGTCGTCGCGGGGACGACGCCGAACGGAGGGCTGACGAGGACCTTGTCATCCGGGCCGGCGACGTCGGCCGCGAACCAGCTGTGCGTCCCGTCGTGGAGCTGCGCCGTGGACCAGACCCAGTCCGTCGATCCCGAGACGACGCCGTGCGACCAGCCCGGCAGGTCGAACCCGCCGCCGGACAGGGAGCCCTCGAAGGTGTCCGTGGCGCTCGACGTCGTGGTGGGTCCGGTGGGCGCGCCGCTCTTCTGCGTCGTGTTGGCATCCTCGACGCCGTTGCTGCCGTCCACCGCGCGGACGACGTAGTAGTAGGTCGTGCCGCTCGAGATGTCGACCGCGTTCGAGTAGGAGGTCCCGGCGACCCCCGTCGCGATCCGATTCAGAGGCCCCGGCGTGAACCCGGAGGTCGTGCTCCGATAGACGTTGTACGTGAGCGTCCCCCCGCAATTCGGCGTCCCCGCGCTCCAGCCGAGGTCCAGGGTGCACGTGGAGCTGCCGGGGTTCGTCACCGTCGCCACCCCCGCGAACGTCGGGGGCAACAGGCAGATCCCCGTGGCGAGCGCGCTCGCCTCGGTCGAGTACGGCGAGGGGCAAGTGCCGTCGGTTGCGGTCACCACGTAGTAGTAGCGCGTGCCTCCGCTGACGGTGTCGTCGTGGTAGGTGTACGACGGGCCGTTCCCGACGCCCGGGCTCGTATCGGCCACGGTCGCGACCTGCGCGTACGGTCCCCCGGCGGTCGTCGACCGGTAGACGAGGTACTGGATGATCGAGGCGGTGGCGGAGTCGTCCCAGCTGACGTCGATCCGGTTGTCCTGGGGAGCCGAGGCCGAAGCCGCCGGCGCCGCCGGAGGAGTGCACGGGAAGCCGACGCCGACGTCCTCGTATTCGGTGTCGCCGGAATTCTCCGTGAGCCAGTTGCGCGAATCGGTCCAGGCGATCCAGAGATTGCCGCCGGAGGAGGCGACCCCCATGTACTCCCCGTACTGGTAATGGTGCAGGGTGGTCACGTTGGGCATGTCGGTGGAGTTCTCGTCGAGGTAGTTGTCGTGATGGCTGAAATTCTCGCCGGAGTCGGTCATCACCTGCTGGGCGGACCAGGTGGTTCCCCCGTCGGTGGATTGGGACGCGTAGATCTGGGTTCTCCGGTTGAGGGTGGGATCCACGCTGGTGTCATACCAGGCCACGGTTACGGTGCCCGTGCTCGGGTCCACGGTCGTGGTGGGCTCGAACTGCGACGTGCCGGAAGCGACGCCCGTGAAGGTGGCCACGGTGGACCACGTGGAGCCGCCGTCGGTGGAGCGGCGCACGTAGACGTCCACGTCGTTGCCCGAGGTGACGCCGGAGTGGAAGTCGGTATAGGACATGTAGAGCGACCCCTTGTACGGGGAGGTGGCGCAGGCGTCCACGGAGAGCTGGGGCAGAAGGGCGATGCCGCGGGTGTCCTGCGCGGCGATCTTGGTGTTCGTCGCGAAGTCCGTCAGGGTGGCGGTGCTGGACATGGCCACCGACGCGGTCCAGGTGACGCCGCCGTCGGTGGACTTGGAGATCCTCTGGCTGGAGCCCGTCGCGAGATTTCGATCCCACGCCAGATAGGTGGTCCCGTCGGCCCCGACGGCGAAGCTCGAGGCCAGACGCGTGACGCCGACCCCGTTCTCCACCGTGCCGCCCGGCGAGAAATCGCTGACCGTCCAGCTGCTGTACGGAGGATCGGAGTAAGCGATCCTCATCCGGTAACGCCAGCCGAGGTTGTAGAAGATACGGGTCCATGCGAAGTACATCCGGTTGGTGTGGGAATAGGCCTGGCCGGAGGTGATGTCGATCGTGCCCTCCGTCTTGTCCATGGTCTGGCAGGTGGTGCTGGTGCAATTGACGTAGCTCTGGGGCGTGGCGATGGCCGACCAGGAGTTCGTGGATGCGTCCCATTTCACCACGTTCACGGAGTTGCCGGAGTAGCTCCCGCTGGCGTCCTGCCACCAGGGAAGCGTGAACACGTACGCGTTCCCGCTGGCGTCCCACGCGATGCTCGGGTCGCTCGACTGGAACGTGAAGGGGGAGGTGCCGTTCGCGGTCGTCAGCGTGTAGGCGGTGCCGCCGTCCCACGGGGCGCACTGGTGGCTCCAGGTCGCGCCGCCGTCCGTGGACCAGTAGAGTTCCTGCCCGCCGTTGGAGTTGAGGGTCACCCCCGACGCGCTGAGCGCGCTGGTGCACGTGGTGTCGTACAACAGGCGGTGGTTGGCCGAGCCGACGATGTGCTGCGGGTTGTTGGGGTCGACCGAGATGAAGGTCTCGGCTTCTTCACCGAGAACGGGCTCGCCGGGCGCGAGGTTGACGGCGGCGGACAACGACTCGCTGGTCCATGGTGCCTTCGCCGCGACGTCCGATCGGGACGCGAGGACCTCGGCCGCATCGTCGGTCGGCTGCCCGTGGAGGTAGGCCCACATGTTGTGGGCCACGACGACCAAGAGCGGAGGCTCGCCGTCCTTCTTGTTCTCCATCCGCCAGTCATTCCAGACTTCCGCGGGGTCTTCCGCCGCGAACGGGTCGATCGTCAGCGGCGTGAAAGCCCCCTTCGTGTCCAAGGTGATGGGGAGGCGGGCCGCCAGCTGCTCCAGCTCCGCCTGGGACCGGGCCATCGACGAGGCCGTCGTCTGGGCCGCCTGGGCGACCAGCATGGGCGCAACAGCGATGACGGCGATGCAGACCACCCCCCGAAGGCCGGGGAATCCTCGGTTCGTTCTCGGCATACTCTGTGCCTCCTTCCGGCTCGGGCGAGCCCGGCAACGCTGCTTCGTCGGTACAACGCCGGCCTCGGAGGGGGGATATGAGGCCGATTCCGGCATCGCCCGTCCCCAGGAGTACCCGGTTGGGGGTGTGCCCCCTCACCCCCGAACACGAGCTGGGACGTGACCCGATGCCTTCGAAGCATCCTTATACGGCGGTCCGTCCTGATGCGTCAATTGAGCGATTGTGGCGATTCGGGTGGCACGATTGGGCCGGTCCTCCCGGACGGCGCGGGGGATGGGAACTCCGAGCTGCCAATCCGCGGTGGCGTCCGGCATCGACTTGCCATCGGCCGCTCGAAGATGGCGGCGCGGACGAGTCGGTGGAATCTCCGGACGCGCTCAGGCTGCTCGCGGCGCTGGGGAATGCCGGTTGGGCGTCGCCGCGGGCACGTCCGAATCCTTGATCGTCGTCATGGCGAGGCCGTCTCCGTGACCGGTCTCCTCGTCTCCACCCGGTCCGAGTGGCAACGACGCTGAGACGGCGCGGGCCGATCGCGCCCAGCCGGACGGCTCGAATCCGGGAACATCGTGACGAGACGGAGCCTCCTAACCCGCGTCAGGAACACGTCGCTCGGCCGAGCGATCGAACCGCTTGAAGCCAGAGCACCGGGAGGCACCATGAGACCTCTGCCGATATGTCTCGCCGCGGTGATCGCCGGCGGCTCCGCGCTGGCACGGAGCGGCCCCGTCGATGCCGGCTTCGACCGAGCCGCGGCGACCCACCCCACGATGCGGCGGACCGTTCCCGTGGCGCCGACGGCGCCCGAGGTCTCGGCGGCCGCCATTGACCTCGTCTACTTCGGAGGTCCCGTTCTCTCGGGCGTCGAGGTCTTACAGGTGATCTGGGGAAGCGGTACCTACCTCGACGGCGTCGCGAACGGCGGCACCACCACGTCGACACGTCTCGGCGATTTCTATCACGCGGTCACCCTGAGCCCCTATCTCGACTGGCTCTGCGAGTACGACACCCACACGCAGGCGATCGGCCGTGGCGGCTTCGGCGGAACGATCAAGATCACGCCCAGCGCCGCCAACGGCGGCTCGACGGTCACCGATGACCAGATCCAGTCGGAGCTCGTCGCGCAGATCGGGGCGGGGGCCCTCCCCTTTCCCGGCGCGAACACGCTCTACATGATCGACTTCCCCGCCGGGACGACCATCCTTCTCGGCAGCTCCAGGTCCTGCGTGGATTTCTGCGGCTACCACGGCACCGGGTCGGTCGACGGCCAGTTCTTCTATTACGCGGTCCTCCCCAACTTCACGGCGGGGAGCGGCTGCGCTTTGGGATGCGGGCGGGACCCGACGCTGTTCAACGACCTGACCTCCACCGCGTCCCACGAGATGGTCGAGGCGATCACCGACCCCGCGGTGGGGGTCGCCACCGTGTTCGGCCCGCCGCTCTCGTGGTACGACCCGATCAACGGCGAGATCGGCGACATCTGCAACCAGATCCACTCGAACCTGGCCGGCTCGGACGGCGTCACCTACGTCGTGCAGAACGAGTGGTCGGACGCGCTCGCCGGCTGCATCGCGCAGAAGCCGAACCACGCGCCGATCGCCCAGTGCCACGACGTGACGGTCAGCGTCTTCGGATGCACGGCGAGCGCCTCCATCGACAACGACTCCCACGACCCCGACTGCTGGGACACGCTCTCGAGGAGCCCGTCTCCCGCCGGCCCGTACCCGGCGGGCCTCACCCAGGTCCGGCTCACCGTGACCGACAGCTCGGGAGCCTCCTCGTCCTGCAGCGCCAACGTGACCGTGAGCTCGATCGGCTGCGACGACGGGATCGCCTGTACCACGGGCGACGCCTGCTCCGGGAGCGCCTGTGCCGGGATTCCAGGCCCTCCCCCGAAGGAGGTCGACGACCGCGTCGTGCTGTCGCGGAGCGCGGGCGTCGACACCATCCACTGGGACGTCGCCAGCGGAGCCACGGCCTCCGACGTTCTCGTCGGCCTCATCAGCGCCCTCCCCTCCGGCTTCGGGGGCGCCGACGAGAGATGTCTCGGCGGCAGCCTCACGTCCGCCTCCGCGTCCGATTCCTCGATCCCGCCCGTCGGCGAGGGCTTCTGGTACCTCGTGCGCGGAAAGAGCTTCTGCGGCAACGGGACGTACGGATTCGAGGCACAGAACGGCTCGTCGACGCTGGAGCGGGTCAGCGGGACCTGTCACTAGCGTGCACGGCGACGCTCTTGGATCGCCAGCGAGATCATCAACTTGTTCTTCAAGGAAGGAGTACAGCCGGCATCACAGAATGAAGACGATGAACTCGCAGACGGTGCCACCCCTCCGACCGGTCCCGAGAGCGGCGCTACGCCCTCCCGGGCTGGGACATTCTCGTCTGGCGCGCGGAGACGTATCCGGCCCCGAACGGTACGGTCAAGGAGTTCATCACCGTGATTGCCGAGAAGCGAGAGCCGCAGACGAAGAAAGGGCGACCCCATGCCCCACCTCGCCCCACGAAGCAGCGAAGCGCGGCGAGCCTACCACTCGGCTCCTTGTCCCCGAACTGAAGTATCAGCTATCTCCCCGACCGCTCACTTCTCGCACATGAGGAGACCCGGCGGCGCCACCGCGAGCCCGTTCGTGCCGATGATGCGTTCCTCGGTGGCGGAACGAATCCCGAAGCGGTCTCAATCGCTACAGCGGTCGTGTCGTCGGTAGCAGGGTCACGCCGAATGCGTCCGCGCCGGCATGGCGACGCCCTTGATGAGCAGCCACAGCGCGAACGGAACTTCAAATGCGAGCATGGGCAACCAGATGAGCGAGGTGATCGTTCCGCGGAGGAATCCTGCGAGCTGCAGCGGAAGGCCCACCACGAGCAGGACTGACGCGACGACGCCCAGCCAGGCCAGAGGGATGGGGATCATTCGGCCGCGCAAGAGGAGGTAGCAGAAGAGCGTGCTACCCGCTGCAAAGAAGGTAGCGGTGACGGTCACGTCCCCCCTCAGGAGGTACGCGCCGAGTGCATGCGCTGCCCCGGTGTCCGGTGCATTTGCTCCGGTGGCCGTCGCGAGCCAGAGCAGCCTCTGCGTCTCCAGTATGGAGGCGCCGCCAATCACACCCTCGCCGACGCGACATGTCAGGGCCAGCATTGCGAGATCGGGATCCTGGTCCCGTGTGATGGCGTAGAGGGTCACGGCCAGCACCAGGGCCGAGAAGCACTGGGCCAGGAGGAGCACGAGCACGACGCTCACGTCGGTCGAGTGCTGGGCGATCCCCGCGAGCTTCGCAGCGATCCCCTCTCCGCTGGTCGCTCGGCCGAATAGGACCATGCTCGTAATGCCGGTCGCGATGTAGAAAAGGAACGTGAAACCGGCGATTCTTGCGTTCTTCGTGCGAGTCATGCGTGCTCCGGGGTGCGGACGCCCTTCACGCGCCGCCGTGCTAGCCGCGTTGTGGCTTTAGTTGAGTTCATGGCGTCTCTCCGAGTGCTGGTGGCAGGCAGCCGCGACGACATCTCGCTGGACGCTGCGAAAGAGGGTCAGTTCCATCAAGTCCGACCCAAGACGAGCCCTGCAATGTGCGATACGCGCCCGCGGGTCCAGAAGTTTCAGTGCCGCCCGGACAACATGATTTCCCGTGCACTGCAGGCTGACCTCCAGCGCGATCGCATCAGCCTCGGGTCCCGCGAAGCAGCGAGGCGCGGCGAGTCGCCAGCGAAAGTGACATTCGTGTGCTTGTCGAGGGCGTCGGCGAACATCTGTGCGGCGGAGAAGGTGGCCGCGGAACGGACGGACCTAGCAACATGCAATGGCAAGCGAAGGAGGCGGCGAAGGCGAAGGATAGTGGGAGCAGCGGCGACCTCTACGGGCAGGAACCCTCACCTACCGGATCAACGGACCGTTCGCCCCGTCCGTGGTCGGGCGCACCGCTCCTGACGTCGCGGGGCGACGAATCGAGGCGAGGTCGGCCCCTCGCTCAGAACTCCAGCCAGAGCGTCACGCCCGTGCCGTCACGCGCGGCCAGCGGGGCAACGCTCCACGCCGGCCTCCGGGCGCGGGCGGAGGAGGCGGGGAGGTCGGCGGCCCGGTAACGGGCGAGATCGGAAATCAGCCCGGTCGGCTGGGTGAGGATTTGAGTCTCGCCGACGATCTCGCCCACGCCGAACTGGATGGCGGCGCTACCCCAACGGTGGTAGCCGAGGCCCATCGCGAGGCTCAAGGCAGCGTTCACCACCAGGTTGCCGAGATGGGCCTTTACACCCGACCCGCGGGTCTCGCTCGCGGCGCCGCGCAGGAGCGCCGCCTCGGCCTCCGTCAGCACGGCACACCGCCCGTCCGCCCCGGCGGCGAACGAACTGACGCGGGGTGCGTCCTGGATCACCGTGAGAGGCAGGGCGTACAGCGCGAGGACCCCCAGAGAGCTGGCGGTCGCGCCGAGCCTGAGAGTCGCCCGATCGGCGAAACCATGCGTGGAGGGGAGAGCCGCTAACTGACCGACGGTCAGCGTCCCGTACGCGAACGTGAAGCTCCGTCTCCAGGCCTGCGCTGGTGACCGTTCCGCATCCAGCCGCGTTCGGATGAAGCCGATACGCGCTTCGGCTGGCAGCGCCGCCAGCCCGACGTCGGCGCCGCTCATCGCCGGGCAGTTCTCCGCTCTCGCCACGGGAGCCGCGAGGAGCAGAAGGGAGAGTCCGGCTCTGATTACGACGCGAGCGGCTGCCAGGAACCTCACGTGTCCTGATCTCCGAAGCTCGAGCCCACCACGATACGCGCCTCTCCCAGCTCCCGGAAGCGCGAAGTGGCATTCTCCGGGACTTCCTCCCTCACCGAGGGACCCTGTCCCCGGGAGATCCCCATGCCCCACCTCGAGGAAGCCGCTTTCGTCGAGAAAGACGATCTATCGCTGGTCGAACACAGCCGTCGACACTCGAAGGTACGTCTCCGACTCATGATCGAAGGTCTCGCTGGCGTCGAGGCGGTGTTTCGTGCCGGGGAACTCGTTCAGTACAAGGCCACGGAACCCCCTGTCTTCTGTCGCATGGTTTCGATGGAGCCGTGCACCTACTCCACGCCCTCGAGGATCCAGAGCTCGCCGCCCCGGGGAAGGAACCGGTCGAAGAGAACGGAGCGCCCGTCAGGCGACCAGGTCGGGTAATCGATGCGCACCTCGGGATCCTCGAACTCGAACACCGGCTCCGCCGCGTCGCCATCCACCGGGGACACCCACAGTACCTTGTGCGCCACGACGTCCATGATGCGGCGGGCGTCGGGGGAAAGCGACATGTGGGAGCCACCGGCGATCTTCCCCATGGGCTCGGGCTCGCCCCCCTCGAGCGGCACGCGCAGCGTCGCCCCGGCCGACGGGCACCGGAAGATGACGTGGCGGCCGTCGGGAGCGAAACGCAGGAAGTGTCCCATCACGCCGCATCGGGTCAGCTGGCGCGCGCCGCCGCCATCGGCCCGCATGACCCAGACCTCGAGCCGGCCGTCCCGGTCAGATTGGTAGGCGATGTGGGAGCCGTCGGGGGAGTAGCAGGGATTGATCTCGATGGCCCGCTCCTCCGAGAGGCAGGCGAGCCTCCCCGTCGCCACCTCTGCGGTCCAGATCCCCGGGGATCCCCGTCGCGACGAGAAGAACGCGACGAGCGCCGCATCCGGGGACCAGGCCGGCTGATAGTCGCCTCCAGGCCCCTCGGTCAGCGCGCGGATCTCCCCCCCATCGGCCCGGCAGAGCCAGACGTTCATGTCGCCGCCGCGCATCGAGTTAAACGCGATAGTATTCCCGTCGGGAGACCAAGCGCCGCGACTGTCGTCCCGGCCCGACGAGGTCAGAGGACGCGGCGCCCCGGCCGGGCGACCGGTCTCCGGCACGACCGGCAGGACCCAGAGCGACGCGTTCTGCCTCAGTATCGCGAACGCGAGGCGTCGCCCGTCGGGCGCGCACGCGATCTCGACGTCCTGCCCCGCCCCGTTGGTGATCTGCTCCGGGGCGCCGGCCGGCGCGCCGCCCGCCGAGACCGGCACCCTCCAGATGTTGAGGCCGCCGCTACGATACGACGAGAAGTAGACGAAGCGCCCGGACGGCGACCAGACGGGCTGGAGATCCGACCAGAGCCCTTCGGCCGCGGGCTGCGAGCGCCGCGTCGCGAGGTCGAGGATCTCGACGTTGAAGCGGGTGCGCTCGAGGCTCTGGAAGACGAGCCGGTTCCCGTCGGGGGAGAACCTCGGCCGATGGTGCGAGACCGCCTCGGAGACGTCGGTGCTCGCCTGGACCGGGTTCCGGCCTCGCGCGTCCACGAGCCAGATCCTCCGCGGCCCCGCCCACGAGGCGTCAAGCGCGATCGAACGCCCGTCCGGCGAGAACGACGGGTTGAACGCCTGTTCCACGAGGCGAATCGAGCGGCCGGTTGCGAGGTCCGCCGCCCACACGTCGGCCGCCTCGTAGATCCCAAAGACGTCCCGCGGCTCGAGCCGGCGCCCCGTCTCCCGCGCCCTGACGAAGAGGACCGTGCTCCCGTCGGGCGACCAGGCGGGCATGATCTCGTCGGCATCCCCCTCGGTGATCGGCACGGCGCTCCCCGAGCCGACGCGAGTTCGGACAATCCGTCGCACCCGGCCGGACTCCGCGGCGTAGACGAGCTCACGGCCGTCGGGCGACCACGCCGGAAATCCGTCGATGCCGTCCCCCCAGGTCTCCTGGGTCAGGCGCGGCCGGGGCCCCGCGGCGATGCCGGACGGCTCGCCACGTGCGGGCGTAAGGAGCCCCCGGGCCTGGCGGGCGTCGATGTCGCGAGAGGCGGGGTCCTTGACAAGACAGCGTCGCACGACCTCCCGCGCGGGCTCCTCGATCGCCGCGAGATCGGGCTCGCGGGAGAGGATTGCGGCGATCGTGTCCGCGACCGTCGGCGCCGGGAAGGCGGGTTTCCCCGTCATCATCTCGAACAACAGACAGCCGAACGACCAGAGGTCGCTTCGCGTGCCCACCGGCGCGCCGCGGGTCTGCTCGGGGCTCATGTAGCGCGGCGTGCCCAGAACCGCTCCGGCCGCGGTCAGCGCCGAGGTGACCGTCGCGCCCTCGTCGGAGCTTCCCCCGCCGGTCCGCCCGGGAAGCTCCCGGGCGATCCCGAAGTCGAGGATTTTCACGCGGCCGTCCGGGGTCACCCGTACGTTCTCCGGCTTGAGGTCTCGATGCACGATGCCGGCGTCATGCGCCGCGGACAGACCGTCCAGGATCCGTGCCGCGATCTCGAGCGCCTCGCCCGGCGGCAAGGGTCCGCGGGTGACCCGCTCGGCGAGCGACTCACCGGGAACGAGCTCGAGGATGAGCGCGTGGGCCCGGCCACGCCCGTCCCGGAACGACTCCAATCCGTGGATCGCCGCGACGTTGGGGTGGCTCAGGGCGGCGAGTGCCTTCGCCTCGCGCTCGAGCCTGGCCCGGAAGCCCGCATCGCCGGTCCGGTCGGGACGAACGATTTTGATCGCGACGTCGCGGTCGAGACGGGTGTCCCGGGCGCGCCAGACGGTACCCATCCCTCCCTCGCCGATCGGCTCAATCAGGCGATAGTGGGCCAGCGACGATCCGGCCTTCAACGACATCTTCGCCCTCCAGCGAGCGCATCGCAGACGGGGCATGGAAGGCTCTAGATGCGAATCCGTGGGCCACGGCGAGAAGGCGCCCTTGTGTCACCCTGCCTTCCAGCGGCGAAATCACCGTCCAAGTGCATTGCCCTCCCGGTGCCCGCCCCCGCGAAGCAGCGAGGCGCGGCGATCCTACGTCACTGGCCAATGTCCTCGGACCGAAGTGTGACCTATCTCCCCCACCGATCACGCTGCTCGTCCCGCCGCTGCTCATCCTGGCGGCATCGTCGTCGCCATCTGTTCCTTCATCCTCTTCGCCATTTCCCGCGGTGTGGGTTCTGCGATGTGAGTGCCCACTGACCACGCGTACCCCTCGGGGTCGATCAACGAACCGCAGCGATCGCCCCAGAACATGTCCATCACTGGCATCCTCTGGGTGGCCCCCAGCTTCAGCGCCTTTGCAAACACCTTGTCCGCGTTCTCGACGTACACATACAGGGTGGACGGCGAGCCGCCCATCGTCTTGGCGCTCTTGCTCCAGCCCGGCATCTCACACCCGAGCATGAGGGTCGTGCCGCGCAGAGTCAGCTCGGCGTGAATGGGTTTACGGTCCGGCCCGTTCATGACCCCGCGCTTCGCGAAGCCGAAGGCCTTCTGGTAGAAGCTCATCGCGGCCTTCATGTCGGTCACGGTGAGGCTGACGTTCACAGCGCCGTACATCTTCCTGTTGAGCGGATCGATCTTCTTTGCCATATGCCGGTATCTCCCTTGGGAAATTGTGAAAAGTGAATTCTACTCCTTCTTCTCCGATGGAGACGAGGGCACCCCCGTCGCCGCCGGGAGCGAGAGCGCGGTGGGTCCGTCTCGCTCTGTCCGTGCCACGACGACCGCGTACACCATCGAAGGCTTTCGTCGGTGGTCTTTCGTCGATTCTCCTTCCGTCAGAAAACAGAAGCCGGTCGCGCGTGACCACCTCCGAAGCCCCGCCATCGCTCACTAAACAGCGCTTCCTGATCAGACCTTCGGCTCGGATGTTGGTCTCGGTACCGTACGTACGTTGGTCGCTCCGGGAAAGTCTCGCTGGACCCCTACACCGGGGAGGGAACTCCCAGATCGACCCGCGCACACGGCACGCTCGCGGAACTACGGACAGGCGCCCTCAGACGCCGCGATCGCGGCGTCCCGTGAGCCGATCTGCGACGCCGATCCGTCGTCGTACGTCCCGACGCCGCAGGCGTTGAAGGCGCGCACGAGATACCAGTCGGCGTCGCCGGCCACCGGGAGGTCGGGGTCGACGAAGGTGGTACGGGCGGCGTCGTTCGCGAGGCAGACGTCCGTTGATACGGAGAATCCTCCCTGGAGCAACGTCGAGACGGATCCGCGGACAACGTCGTATCCGGCGGCGCCGGTCGAGGACACTTTGAGGCCGTCGGCGAGAGTCGCGTAGACGACAGTCGGCGATGCGGCCGCGGTGCATGCGGTCGCGCACGAAGCCGGGGTCTCGAGGTTGCTCACCGTCACGGTGTCGACGAACCAGCCCGTCGAGGAACCGGTGTAGTCGCTTCCTGCGTGCCAGCGCAGGCGGACGGTCCTCTCGACGAAGTTCGCGTCGCCGCCGAGGTTCACGGTCACCTGGGTCATCGTGCCGATCGTGCCCGCGCACCAGCCCCGCCTGCCCCCGAGCGGGTTCGTGTAGAACGGATTGATCGTGCCCGTGTAGCCGCCGGACGTGAAGTCGGAAGACGGAACGACCATCCACATCGTCCCGTCGAGGGTGTACTCGAGAGTTCCGCCGTCGTAGCAGGTCGACGTCGTGCCCTCGAACCGGTACGTGTGCCAGAAGCTGAGCGTCGTGGCGGGGCCGACGCGGAACGCGGGGCTCGCGAGGACCATGTCCGACGTGCTCCCGACGTCCTGGGCGAGCCACGAGTGCGTTCCGTCGTGGCGGCGCACCGTGGACCAGGTCCAGTTCGAGCCGCCGTTGATGATGTTCCTGGTCCATCCGGGAAGGTCGAACCCGCCGCCGGACGTCGCCTCGAACGTGTCGGTCCAGCTCGCGTTCGTGATCGGACCGGTGGGGACGGCGCTCGACTGAAGCGTGTTCGCATCCTCGACGCCGGTGGCTGGGTCGGCCGCGCGGACGACGTAGTAGTACGTCGTGTCGCCGGTGATTCCGGCCTCGTCGGCGTACGTGGTCCCGGTGACGCCCGTCGCGATGCGGTTGGCGGGGGAGGGTACGAAGCCGGCGGTCGTGCTGCGGTAGACGTTGTACATCAGGCTCGAGCCACAGCTGGACGATCCGCCGGTCCAGGCCAGGTTCAACGTGCAGGTCGCGGCGCCGGGGTTGAGGACGCCGGTGATGCCGCCGAACGCCGGGGCGAGCCGGCAACCGCCGGTGGCGAGACCGTCGACCTCGGCGGAACCGGCGGACGTGCACGCCAGGCCGTCGTTCGACTTGACGACGTAGTAGTAGCGGATTCCGCCGCTGACGGTGTCGTCGTGGTAGGTGTACGCGCTGCCGTTGCCCACGCCGGGACTCGAGTCGGTCACGGTGGCGATGGTCGTGTACGGGCCGCCCGGCGTCGTTGCCCGAAGCACCCCGTACTGGGTGATGGACGCCGAGGGCGAATCGTTCCATCCGACGTCGATACGGTTGTCGCTCGGAACCGTCAACGAGGCCGTCGGGGCCTCCGGGACCGCCAGGCATCCGCACGCATCGAAACGGACCGCCGCGACCCTGGTCTCAAGCCAACCGCCGTATTCGGTCGTGAACCAGAAGGTGCAGTCGTCGACGGGGTCGATGCCGCCACCGGCGTAATCGCCCCAGCGTTCGGCGACGGTCATCGAGTTCGACGCGTCCGCGATGACGTACTCCCCTTGCGGCATCGTGCCCAGGGGATCGGTCGCGAGCCGGCCCTTGTAGTAGATCGACGGGTAGTACGGTGCGGTGGTGCCCGTCCGCGTGTACGCCATCGCGATGTTGCCGGACTGATCGATGCCGATCGACGCGACGGAGCGGTGGACGTTGGCCTCGCCGCCGACGACGCCCTCCTGGTACAGGAACCACGACCCGGTCGACCTGCGCAGCTCGAACCAGCGCAGCGCGGCGTGATCGGTCCCGTCGACGTCCTCGGCGAACGTGCCGACCAGCGCCTGGTGATCGCCGAAGTTCCGGTAGGCGAACGGGTAGAACAGCGGCTCGCGGATCGGGTCGATCTTCTGCGTCGTGTCGGGCTGGGGCATGCAGTTCCAGGTCGATCCCATCCCGCAGAGCGTCATGTCGAAGTCGGTCAGGTGGAGCGGCGGCAGGTTCGTCAGGGTCGAGTTCGCCGGGGTGGACCAGTCCACCGAGAGCGCCCACAGCTCGAGCAGGTCGTATCCCGGCGTGCTGGCGCCGTCCTCGGCCTCGTCGTCGCGTGGCCGCGCGAAGATCGCCGGCTCGCCGTCGGGCGGCGCGGTGTTCCCCTGGAGCGCGGAGGGCAGAACGAGCTGGATGCCGGAATTGGGCATGGCGCTGATCGAGAACTTCTGGAACGTCGCGGGCTGCCCCGCGAGCATCTTCTCCCGGTCGAAGGCGAACAGGTCCCGCGTTCCCACCGTGGCCCACGCGTTCGCGCCCAGGAGGTACGACCCGCCCGCGCCGTTCTGCGGCCAGACGCCGTACTTCGGGTAGTCGGTCAGGTCGCCTTCGGTGACGAAGTCGTACGCGTAGTACGACCCGTTGGGATCGCCGGTCGTGGAGACGTAAACGCAGACGTCGCCGCCGCTGGTCGGCAGCTGGGACAGGATCCAACGGTCCGCTGCCCGATCGTATTGGACGATCGCGTCGCAGTAGCCGCTGCTGCACGGCAAGGTGCTCGCGAGCGACTGCAGCGTGAACGTCTTCACGAACTCGCCGGTGCTCTTGTCGATGATCGTGACCAGGGTCGTCGCCTGGTTGACGGTCTGGACGAAGTAGGTCGGCCCGACATCGCCGGTGGCATCCGGCGGCGTGTACGGGGTGCTCTGGCCCTCGTAGTTGTGCGTCGGCGTCCCGAACCCGTCGGGGACCCTGGCGGCCGCCTCGAGGCGCTGCAGCTCGACCAGCGGGTCCACCCGGGGCTGAACGGGGTACAGCGTCGGGACGAAGCCGAATTCCTCTCGTCGCTTCACCTCGAGCACGAAGGAGTCGCGCTCCGGGCGGGGATCGGGGAGGTCGCGCACCGCCTTCGTGATCGTGGGGACGACCGGCTCGCTCACGGACACGGGGCCGGTCGGCGGCTCCGTCGCGACGTCCCCCCGGGCGGCGGACCCGCCCGTGGCAGCGATCAGAAACAACATCGCCGGCCCGATCCACCTCCACTGCCTCGGCATCGTCTTCCCCTTCTCGAGTCGCAGAGAATGTACGCCGATCGAGGAGCAAGCCTCAATGATGCGCCCTTCGCGTCGGAATGACGCGCAGAAACGCGGCCTTCGGGTGCGAATCGGCGGGGTGGAGTTCGTAGCTCTGTGGAGTTGGCTCGCCAGGGCACGACCAAGTCACAACAGCGCGCCGGGAAGCGACGGTGAAACAAAGTTGACTCGGACTACCCTGCCTGCGCCGACGGGACGTCGAAGGAGATCGGCTGACCGGTCACCCGGGAGTGGAGGACGAGCGGGTCGAGATCGGCCCCGTTCGGCCAGACGATCGTCCCCGCCTCGGCGTCCACCCTCACCTGTGAGAAGAACGCGGGATCGCGAAGCGGCTCGAACACCCCCACGAACGACACGGCGTCCTTCACGTCGACCTCACCCTCGGCGCCGTCGTCGAACCGAAGTCGAAGACGATACGGGCCGGTCTGGGCTACGCTCACTACGTTCGGGAGCATCATCCCTACTCCAATGGCGGAATCGTCAGCAGCGGCGCCTTGTCGCGGGCCAGGGCCCAGTCCGCCGCGAGTTCTACCCGATGCTGGGCGGCCCATTCCATCACGAGACCCAGGGCGCGCGGAGGCAGCCCTCCCTTCAACACCATCAGTCCTTGGACGGTGATCACCGCCTGGTCCGTACCGGGCGTGAAATTCGGGCGGCGTGTGATCGTCGTAGAACATCTGGATCACGATCCCGAAGAAACGGCTGATCTCGGGCACGGGCGCAGTCCTCCAGCGGCCGCGCCCATTCTACAGCTTCGCATCCCCGTTCAATTTACGTCGGACCGCGGCACGTCGCCAATTGAGCTTGGAGCTCGCCAGCGATTCCTCGAGTCTTCCCTCCCCCTCGCAACGTGCCGTTTTGCCGTAACTTAGCCGAGAGTCGGCATCTCCGATGCCACCATCCATCGGGAGACCCTCATGCAGGCGAGCCACGGCCGAGTCGTCATCTCCCTGCCGAGGGGTTGGACGCGCCGCGTCCGGTCCGGAGCCCTCCACGCGATCTCCTTGGCGCGGTTCTCCCTCACCGCCGCACGTGGCCACGCCGCCAACAGTTGGAACGCCAGAATCCGGCTCGCGAAGGAGAACAACCGGCTCCGCCAGGAGATCGGGCTCCTTCGCGAAGAGCTTCGCATCAAGGATGCCCGGATGGAGCGCATCCCCCCACAGCGCCGGCCCCACTACCCTCCCATCGAACGCCTCGCCCTCCTCGAACTCCGAGCGGCGAGGGGCTGGTCGCTCGCCCAGACCGCCCGCCACCTTCTCGTCACCCCGCTCACCGTCACCTCGTGGAACCGGCGTCTCGACGACGAAGGGCCGGACGCACTCGTCCAGCTGCGAGAGCCCGTCAACCGGTTCCCCGAGTTCGTCGGCTACCTCGTGCGCCGCCTCAAGGCGCTCTGTCCCTCGATGGGGACTCGACGTATCGCCGGCGTACTCGCCCGCGTGGGACTTCACCTCGGCGCGACAACCGTGCGGAGGATGCTTCATACCTCGCCCACGAAGGCCTCCTCGCCAACCGCGGCAACCGGCCGTCGCATCGTCACCGCGACACATCCGAATCACGTCTGGCACCTCGACCTGACGACGGTCCCGACCTCCGGGGGATTCTGGACCTCGTGGGCACCGTACGCCTTCCCCCGGCGCTGGCCGTTCTGTTGGTGGGTCGCGGTCGTCGTCGACCACTACTCCCGGCGAATCGTCGGAACCGCGGTCTTCCTACACGAACCGTCCGCCCGAGAAATCGCGCGGTTTTTCGGACGAGTCTGTCGGCACATCGGGCATGCGCCGAAACACCTCGTCACCGATCACGGCGTCCACTTCGTCGCCGACGCCTTCCGGCGGTGGTGCCGTCGCCTCGGGGTCCGCCAGCGCTTCGGCGCGATCGGAAAGTACGGCAGCATCGCGGTCGTCGAGAGGTTCATCCGATCGATGAAGCGCGAGTGCACGCTTGTCCTGACGCTCGTCCCCTTGGCGCAAGTCGGGTTCTCACGCGAGCTGGATCATTACGTGGCGTGGTTCAACGCCGAAAGACTTCACGCGCGGTTCGACTCCCGTACTCCCGACGAGATGTACTTCGGGAAGATGCCGGCCTCCAGAAAGCCTCGATTCGAGCCTCGGCCCGATTGGCCGCGTCCTGCTCCCTGCGCTCGACCGCACGCATTGGTTCGCGGCCACCCGGGCGCTCGGCTCGACGTCGATGTCCGCTTTCAGGCGGGACGTCGGCATCTGCCGATTGTCGCACCCCGGCGAGTTGCCTGATCGCTCTTTCCGAGTTTGCTCGCGTCGGGAGCGCCGCGGTGGTCGTGTACGCGGGCGGCGAATCGGATCGCACGTGCCGCCTCCGAAGCCACGCGGGCGCTCACTGAACGGCATTCCCCGGACCGAACGCCGGTTCGCGAGTTTGTCTCGGCGCCCTGAAGACGTTTGTCAAGCCGGTAAGTCTCGCTGGACCCCTACACCGGCTACGTGATCGACCACATCGAGGCGCTGAAGGAGGGCGGCGCGGACGAGCCGGGAAACATGCATCAATGGCAGACGAAGGAGGCAGCGAAGGAGAAGGATAGGTGGCAGTACGCCCGTCCCCGTTCAAGCCGACAACGCATGCCTCACGCTCTCGGCGTCGGCCGAAACGCGCTGGCGGCCCCGTGGATCCCACCACGAAAACGCGGTTTCAGAATCGCTGGATGGGCGCCGCGGTCCATCGCGGGGCGTGCGGAGTCTGTGGTGGTAGTCACACCTCCCTGAGAGTCGATTCCGTCAAGCCAACCGCTGAGGCCAGCGGTGCGCGGAGCTGAAGTCGCGCACGCGTGGTCCCACCGAGCCTGCAGGAGCGCCTCCGTGGAGCATGTCGCTCAGGGGCAGACCGTGCTGGTCCTGTTGACGCCGCCACTTCGGGTCCCGTAGGTTCCGATGGCGCAGACGTTCTCGCCGCGGACCAGGTAGTAGAAGCCTTGCGCTGACGTCGGCACGGTGCCATCCGACCAGGAGTTCGCTGCTAGGTTGTCGTGCAGGCAGGTCTCCGCCCCTCCCGTCCCGACCGGAAACTGGCCGAGCGAGCCCCGCATCACATCGTAGACGACCCCCGGCCCGGCCTGGCTCGACAGCGAGTTCCAGGAGAGAGTCATCTTGTCGGCCGCGAAGACCATACCCCCGATCTCCGCCGGAACCGCCCAGGCCGTGGGATCGAACGCCGCGCAGTCGGTGGCGTTCGGCACACCGTCTCCGTCGGAGTCGGTCGTGAACTCGTAGGCCCCGATGTCGACGATGGCCACCCCGTCGAGGTTCCCATCCTGGATGCGGAGGGCTCCGTCACGATCCAGCTCGCCCGCCGCCACCTCGGCGTTCGTTCCGGCGTCCACGCAGACGGAGGACGCGCCGATGTGGAGATCGCCCCCTGCCCGATTCAGGAAACCGGGATCGGCGTGAAGATCGGTCAGACCCGCAGAGAGGTTGATGTATTCCTTCCCCGTGCCGTTGAAGACATCGTTCGTCTCGAGCGTCGGCGTGTAGCTCGCGCTCGAGTCACGCCAGATACCGGAGGAGTTGAAGGCGATCACGTTGTTTGCAATGGTCAGCGAGGCCGACAGCGGGGCCACGGCCAGGCCGCCTCCCCGCTCGCCGAGGAAGAAATTACTCGCGCTGTTGTCCGAGAAGGTGTTGTTCACGATGCTCATCGGGCCGGTCGGCGACGCGGTCGCCTGGATGTAGGCGCCGCCTCCGATCCCGCCGGAGCTGCTGGAGTAGTCGTACGCCGTGTTCGCGCGGAAGACGTTGTCCGCGACGCGCCCCTGGAACGTGCTCTGAACCACGAGCCCGCCGCCCGTGAACGCCGTGCTGCCGCTGATGGTGTTTCGCTCGAGGAGGAAATCCTTGCAAAGCTCGATATCCACCGCTCCCGTGGTCGAACCGAAGTACAGCGGCATCAGGACGTATTGGGAATTGTTGGCGATAGTGTTCCGGAGGATCCGAGGATCCGAGTTGTACGCGTAGATCGCCGAGCCGTACGGCGCGTGGTTGGAGTGGATGTCGTTCCCGTCGATCAACGGCATGGACGACACGAGGTAGATCGCTCCACCGGTCCCCGAGCTCCGCAGGACCTCGTTGTCGAAGAGAGTGTTTCCGGTGATCGTCGCGTAGCTCCCGTAGAGACCGATCCCGGCCCCTTGTGATTCGTCGGTCGTGTACGGGCTGCCGAGCGAGTTCCTGGTGATCACGTTGTTGGCGATCATGGGCGAGCTCACGTCGCAATCGACGCCGCCCCCGCGCCCGCCGGGCCCACCCTGGATGATGTAGTTCCCACCCGTGAACACGCCGCCGTTACGAATCGTGAAACCGTCGATCGCGCTCAGCAGATGGCCGGCGAGGGAGCTGGAAACGACCCCCGGTGTCCCGCCGCCGTCGATCACGCTGACGTACGAAGCCGGATTTCGACCGTCGCGGCTCGTTTCGGTACCATTGAAGCCCCCGTAAAGGTGAACCCAGGCTGGCAGACGGAAGTGTCCGGCATAGCTACCCTGCTCGACCCACACCTCGCCAGCGATGTTGTGGGCCGTCGTGGTGGCACCGAGGAGGGTGGCCTTGGCGGTCGCCCAGGTCAGACCGTCGCTCGAGTCGTTGCCATCCGGCCGCACGTGCACAACCGGAACCGTGGCATCCCAGAAGGTCCCGTCGGACTCGTCCGCCCCCATGTCCACCGAGGACCCAAGGATGCGCGCCTGGCCGTCGATGTCGGGCCAACCGGAAGGGACTGCGGCGTTGTCCCCGGCGTTCACGCAGGGGGAGTCGGGTTGGAGGTGGAAGCGTCCCGTGGAATAGTCCACTAAACGCGGGTCGTTCGAGATGTTGCCGTTGTTCCCGGTGGGATCCCCTAGTCCCTTGAAGTCGGACCGGGCGCCCTGCACCGTGTTGCCGTACACGTCGTTGTGACTCACGGTGGCGCGGGTCGCGCCTTCGTTCTCCCGCTCGAGACCCCACGTGTTGTAGGCGATGACGTTGTTCGCGATCGTGGGAAACGTCTGGCTCCAGTAGATCCCCGAGCCGTTGTTCCCCCAAACGGTGTTGTTGACGACGGTTGCCGCCTGGATCTCCGAGTCGATCACCACGATGCCACCGCCCGACGCGACGGCCCCGTTGGCGCCGATGAGGTTGTTCACAATGAGGGGCGCGCTGACCGCGAAGGGGATGGGACGCCCGTCGGTGCCGTCCGAGGTGGCGTAGATCCCGCCGCCTCCCAGGGTCTGACCGATGTCGCTGAAGTTCGAGCCGTTCTCGTAGATGTAGTTGTCGGCGATCGTCGGCGAGCACACCTTCGCGGACTCCGTCGTCCAGCACCCGATGCCGCCGCCTTCACCCGTCGTGTAGTTCAGGGAGATGACGTTGTAGCTGATCTCCGGTGACGACCCGATGATCGAGATCCCGGCTCCCCCGTCGCCGGCACGGTTGAAATAGATCTGATTCCGGGTGATGACCGCGTGCGCGACCGGTGAAGTCGTCTTGTAGCCGGCGATCAGAATGGCGCCTCCAAAGCTGTCGGCCGTATTCGCGGTGACGAGATCGTTGGCGATCGTCGGGGCGGAGCCGACGACGTGGAACGCACCGCCGGCATTGGTGATGCCTGTCGCCCAACCGTTTCGGATCGTGAACCCGTCGACGCGCGTCGTCGGTCCCGCGAGGCTGTTGATGGTGAAGACGATCCCCGTGTTCGTCCCGTCGAGGACGGTGACGTTCAGCGCGAGGTTGCGCTGGTCGCGAGACGTCTCGGTCCCCGCGAACCCGCCGTACAGCGCGACGTTGACCGCGAGGCCCCCGACGACCTTGTTCTGCAGGTGCTCGGCGTACGTCCCCGCCGCGACCCAGATCTCGTCACCGTCGGAGGCGGCGTTGATCGTGGCCTGTACCGTCGCCTTGGCATGCAGCCAGTCGGCCCCGGTGTTGAGGTCGCTTCCGCCCGTCCGGACGTAGAACACTGCCGCGGTCGAAGCGGAGTGCAGGATCAAGGTCGACAGGAGCACGAGGTGTAGACGCGTGAGATGCATGTCTCCCCTCCCCTGCTGTGAAATCGATACCCACCTTTTCCACGGGGTTTCCATGGTAGGTGGTGCCCTGGTGAGCGTCGGCCCCCGCCTTGAGGGTTGGTGTCGCGCTTCTTTCCCCGCCTGAATATACCCCCGAGCAGGGACGCGGGCGCGCGAGTCAAGCGAAAAGCTGTCAGCAGGTTCCGCCTTGGCGAGCAATGGGATGGAGATTGTCCGCTAGCTGGTGCCCTCCGCCCGCTGCCGCGGCTACGTAATCGACCACGTGAAGCCGCTGAGGGAGGGCGGCGCGGACGAGCAGCGGCAGAACCGGTCAGCCCTCGTCAGGCACGGATTCGCTGACTCGCGGCCAACCGAAGGAGTCTATGATGCTCGTCGTCCTCTGGCTTGGGGAATCGACCTCCCCCCGCTCGTTCTTTTTCCGGTGCCCGAGCGCCGAGTCGGAGGGAGCATTGACTCGGGTGCGACCGAACGGCGCCTGCCCTATTTCGGAACCACGTTGAAGGACCCCGGCTTGGAGGGGTCCGGCGCGAGGGAGTAGCCTTTCGCGAGACGCGCGTTCCAGCCTTTTCCAGCGGGGTGCTCGGGTGTGGTGTCCGCGGATGCCGGCACGAGGACTTCCCTGAAATTTTCCGAGATGAGAGCGGCGCCCGATTCGACCTTCAGGGTCCCCCACTCGTCCGAAAGCTCCACCGTGCCGTAGACGGTGCCGTGGTTCTCGAAGCTCGCCACCTCCCGAGGGTTGAAGGTGATGGACATTCTCACGAGTCGGAAGAGTACCGTGGGCCCTTCGAGGAAGAGACCGGTGTAGCGCACGTTTCGCTCCTCGATGGTCTTCTGGCGGGCGTCCTCCTGCGCGACGATATCGGGCCCTCCCCAGCGCGCCAGTGCCGTCTCGGCGCCGGCCTTGGAGAGCGCAGGGAGAGTCACCCTGTAGGCCGCCGCAACCGCGGACCCAAAATCGAAGTCCACGTGGACGCTCCGGCGCCACGCGGGTTCCGCCGAGTCCAGCAATTCGGCGTAGGCCGGTCCCGTTCCGTACGCGAAGGAGCGCACGAAACTCGGCGAAACTTCGCAACTGGCGAGATCCGCCAGCGCGGCCTTGACCCGAGATGCTGAATCGCTCAGCGCTGCGTCGATCCCGGTCGATTCGGCGAGCCCCTCGTTGAGTTCGAGGCCCCGTTCCTGAGAGGCGGCCTTGGGCCAGAGGCTTCGCCGATAGGCTCGAAAGAGCAGCGCGTCCGAGAGAGCGTTGCGCCGCGCCTCGGCGCCGGACCGGAGCGCCGAGGACAAGGCGTGGAGCTCCGCCTTCAGCCAAACCCGGCCGTCCCTCGCGTCCAGGTGGACGTTCGTGCCCAGACCGCTGCTGCCCTGGAGGCCCAGCGCAGGCTGGAGGCGGTGGAAGGACTCGTGCATCATCAGCACGCTGCGGTCGGTCGCGTCTTGAGGCAGGGGCCACATGATCATGGTCCACAACTTGCCTCCCACCTCCGTGGAGGTGTTGGCGATGCCCGTGCCGGCCGGCAGGTCTAGGCGGAAGAGCGTGCCGTCACGGACGGCACCGGCCGACGGCCCGTTCAACACCGCCTGGTGAGTGGCCTGGTCCGCGAACATCATGGGCCCGCAGAGGCTTTGCCCCCAGAGGCGGCCACCCTCGGCCTGGCAGAGCGAAGCGGCCTCATGAAAGGCCTGGGCGGCAGCCTGTGTGTGGATGACCGCCTGACCTTCCTTGTGCGCGGTTGAACAGCCGGCCATGGCGTAGAGCGTCATCAGGATCCCGATGCGCGTCGCGGTCGCTTCCATGCTCCCCCTTTTGTCGAGGCGTGCAGCACAAGGTGCATGTCTCCACGTTCGAGCGTAACACGCCCTGAGCCCGTCCCGAGTCGGAGGCTATTGCTTATTCGTCAGGAATGGGACTGTTCGCTTGCCGGCGACCACCACCGGCCGCTGCCCCGGCTACGTGATCGACCACGTCAAGCCGCTGAAGGAGGGCGGCGCGGACGAGCCGTGGCAGAGCGGGAACGACGCGAAAGCGTGCGATCTGTCGTGGTCGGACAGGTTGTTCCTGGCGCCTCTTGGCACCGAGGGGCCACGGCCTCACCTCGTTCGTCGTGGGCTCATGTTCGACGCCGTCGCCCTCGTACCGACTCTCAGCCTGAAAGAAAGTGGCACACTTCGGCGGTCGGGGACCTACCTGACGGCGACCGCAACGCCAACGGTGCTCACTTCCATACGATTCCCGCCGGCGTCCCACGCCACTGATCGGTCGAGGCGCAGATAGGTCTCGCCGGGAGCGAGCGCCGAGAACCGAATCCGGGCGAGGACTCCGGTCCCGGATGCTCCCTGCTCGCGATTCGCTCTGCCGATGCCGATCGCGACGTCTCCCGGCCGCGCCCGGCCATTCACGATGAAGATGATGCTACTTCCGTCCTCGCCGAGAAACTCCCCCTGGGTCGCGTCGAGAAACTCGAGGACCGCGGGATCGAAGAGAAGATGAAACGGCGCGTCTACGACGCCGGCGTCCGAGCTGGCAACGATCTCGGCGGTGAACGTCTGGTTGATCGCGACCTCGGTCAGGCTCGACGTCACGCGAAGCGTAAGGATGCCGCGCTGCGCCGGTGCGACCGTGGGACGGGTCGGAGGGACCGAAGGAGGAACGGGTTCCTGCTGAGTTGACGGAACGGTGGCGCCATCCCCTGACGGGGACGGGGCCTTCGGCTCCGGGGGCGAGGGCAGCGCTCGCATGATCACGCCGCCGGAGGAGCGATCGGCCGTGCCCGCGATGATCGCTGGTACCGCGAGAGCGCGCGACGGAGTCGGCGGCGTCTCCCCCGTTTCCTTTGACGTCGACGACGGCGTGGGCGGCGCTTCCCCGGGAGCGCTCAAGGAGGCCGGCAAGGTCCCATTCGCCGGCGCCCTCCCGCCTGCCGGTGCCGAGACCGCAGCGATGGCGCTGGTGACGGTCGGGGCCCCCGAAGGCTCCGTGGGTGCGGCCCCCGCATCGCCGCTTCGCGGAACGGGCGCCTCGCTCTGCCCCACCGCCGACGGCTGGCGGCGCACGCCGCGCTCAACACAAGCCGTCGCCAGGAGCCCCAGGCACACGACCGCGATCGATGCGCCGAAGAAGGTGCGTGACGAACCTCGAGTTTCGCGCATCCTACGGCGCTCCGACTGCTAACGCCTTGACAGCGACAACCCGTCGTGAAAAGTGATCGCGGCAATCCCCGCTCCCGTGTGATCAACCGCCTCCGCGTTTTCGAAGGTAAGCGGCACGGGGGCAACCGACGCGCTACCGAGCACCGTGAACGAGAGGCGCAGCACGTCGTTTGCAACGTCCGTGCCCTGCACGCCTGCTGGCTGGTTCGTCCGGTCGAAGCCGACGATCACTCGCCCTTGAACCCCGTTCGCCAGCTGGACCGCGAGCAGAGGATCGTCGCCGTCCTTGTTCAGAAACGTCCCCTCCGCCGCGCTCCCCGTCACGAACGCAATCTTCGCCGGATCGTAGACCACGTCGAAGTGGAACCCCTGCACGTCCGAAGCCGCCGTCGCTCCGCCGCCCAACACAACCTTCACGACTTCGGTCGTCGAGTTGCTCTGTCCCCCGCAGCTCATCACGACCTGGTTCAATCCGGCCGACGACGACGCGCACTCGATCGCGGGGCCGCCGCCGCCCCCACCCCCGCCGCACGACGACGTCAGGAGAAGCAACACCGCCAACACGCCCATCGGAAACGCCGCCGACGTGACGAGCCTGATCAACCGACGGCATCTCATGACAGCGCCCCTCACCGGCTCTTTCCGAACTGGTTCAGGAAGAGATGGAGGTCCTCGGCATCCACGCACGCCCGCAATCCCGTCGGCACGTGATCCAGATTCGCCCGAACGCTGTGCCCCGCGTCGCCGGGGCACGTCCCGTAGGCCTCCGCGAACAGGAAGAGGTCTCGCCCGTCGATCCGATTCGACGAGAAACCCTCCGTGGACAGGTTGGCATCCCCGAAGAGCGCATCGGGCTCGCACACGTCGCCGATGCCATTGTGGTCCCCGTCCAGTTGATCCGGATTGAAGATGTCGGGGCAATTGTCAGCTGGCGAGCACACGCCGTCCAGATCCGGATCACCGTTGCCGTTCGTCCCGCAACTGCCGCAATAGCGACCGCCGGTGTCGAACGTGGTGATGGAGTGGCCCCAAACGAGGCCGCCCCAGACGATCATCTCGGTGCCAGTCCAAATGCCGGTGTGGTACGCGCGACCCGCGGGAACACCGTCCGGTCCATACTCGGGCCGCCACGTGTCCGTCGCGGGATCGTAGCGGCCGGCGTTCTGCAGGAAGTAGAGGTCCCCCGTAGTCTCGTAATAGACGTCGCCTCCCCAGACGATCATCTCCGTTCCCGTCCACACCGCGGAGTGGTCCGCGCGCCCAGGCGGGCCGCTGGCCGTCGCGCGCCAGGTGTCCGTGAGTGGATCGTAGCGTCCGCCGGTGGCGAGTTCGTGCTCGCCGTACTGGTCGAAGAAATAGCCTCCCCACACGATCATCTCCGTTCCGCTCCAGACGGCGCTGTGACCCACGCGAGCGGCGGGGACAGCGGCTCCGGACGTCGGGGTCCAGGTGTCGGTGCCGGGGTCGTAGCGGGCCCCGTCGTTCAGGGCCACGGAGCCGTTCCATCCCCCCCAGACGATCATCTCGGTGCCGCTGTAGACCGCGGTGGGCGACCAGCGCTCCGAAGGGACCCCCGCGCTGGTGGAGGTGGATCGCCAGGAATCCTTGGCGGGATCGTAACGTCCGCCCGTCGCAAGGGGGACGGAACTGTCCTCGCCGCCCCACACGACCATCTGCGTGCCGGTCCAGACAGCGGCGTGCAATTCGCGCGGGGAGGGGTCGTTGACCCCCGTGGACGTCTTCCGCCACGAATCACCTGTGGGGCTGTAACGCCCCCCGGTGTCGAGGAAGTGTTCACCGGCTTGGTCCTGGAAGTAGCCCCCCCACACGATCATCTCGGTCCCGGTCCAGACCGCGGTGTGCGAATCACGCGGGGAGGGGACGTTGGACCCCGTGGACGTGGGTCTCCACGCGTCGGTGGCGGGGTCGTACCTCCCGCCGGTGTCGAACGCGCGGTTGGTTCCGTCGAAGACGTACCCTCCCCACACGATCATCTCGGCTCCGGTCCAGACGGCGGTATGAAGAGCCCGCGCCGAGGGGGCGTTCCCGCCGGTGGATGTGGGTGTCCAGGTGTCGGCGACGGGATTGTAGCGCCCGCCGGTGCCGAACGCGGTTCCCAAGCTGTAATCCCCCTGGTTGGTGCCGCCCCAGACGATCATCTCCGAGCCCGTCCAGACCGCGGTGTGCCAGTAACGTCCCGCAGGGTGGTTGAGCGCGGCCGTCGGCGTCCAGCCGTCCGTCGCGGGGTCGTAACGCCCTCCCGTGTCGAGCGACCTTCGGTCGACACCGTCAAAGTACGAGCCACCCCACACGATCATCTCCGTCCCGGTCCAACAACGAACAGGTAGGAAGAATCATCAAGTTCGCGCTGGACAATCCCAAGCGCATTGGCTTCCTCAGTTTCCAACCAGTAAGCTTCACCGGCCGTGACGAAGCCGTAACCGACGACCGCCGCCAAGCCCAGCGCTACACCCTCTCGCACTTAGCCCACGACGTAAAAAATCAAACCGGCCTAGG
>JAIQFR010000047.1 GCA_020073205.1 Terriglobia bacterium | reverse complement strand
AGCGTCACGGTCCGGTTGAACACCGGCGCTCCCGGCCGCGAGTCGCCGGTGTCCGCGCAGAAGTAGCCGAGCCGCTCGAACTGGAACCGGTCGCCGGGCCGGGCCGCGAGGAGCATCGACTCGACCTTGGCGTCTCGGAGGGTCTCGAGCGAATTCGGGTTCAGGGTGGCCTTCCAATCGGCTCCCTCCGGAACCGCCGCGGGATCCTCGACCGTGAAGAGCGCGTCGTAGAGGCGAACCTCGGCATCGGCGGCGTGAGCGGTGGAGACCCAGTGGATCGTGCTCTTGACCCTGCGTCCGTCGGGCGCGTTCCCTCCCCGGGTGGCCGGGTCGTACGTGCAGCGGACCTCGGCCACCTCTCCGGTGCGCGGGTCCTTGACGACTCCCGCGCACCTCACGAGGTACGCGGAGCGCAGCCGCACCTCGTTTCCCGGGAAGAGGCGCCAGTACCTCGGCGGCGGCGTCTCCCGGAAATCGTCGCGCTCGATCCACAGGACGCGCGAGAACGGCACCTTCCGCGACCCTGCCGCCGGATCCTCCGGGTTGTTCGGGACCTCCATCTCCTCGACGAGCCCCTCGGGGTAGTTCTCGAGAACCACCTTGAGCGGGCGGAGGACGGCCATGGCGCGCTGCGCCCTCCGGTTCAGGTCCTCGCGGAGGCAGTGCTCCAGCAGCGCGATGTCCACCACGCTGTCCCGCTTCGCCACGCCGATCCGGTCGCAGAAGTCGTGGATCGCCTCGGGGGTGTAACCGCGGCGCCGCAGTCCGCTCAAGGTCGGCATCCTGGGGTCGTCCCAGCCGCTCACGATCCCCGTGGCGACCAGCTCCAGCAGCTTGCGCTTGCTCATCACCGTGTAGTTCAGGGCCAGGCGCGCGAATTCGATCTGCTGGGGGTGGCAGGGCGTTCTGAGCTCGTCGAGCACCCAGTCGTAGAAGGGGCGGTGATCCTCGAACTCCAGGGTACAGACGGAATGCGTGATCCCCTCGATCATGTCCGACAGCGGGTGCGCGTAGTCGTACATCGGGTAGATGCACCAGGCGCCGCCGGTCCGATGGTGATCGGCGTGGAGGATCCGGTAGAGGACCGGGTCCCGCATGTTGAGGTTCGGGGAGGCCATATCGATCTTCGCCCGGAGCGTGCGCGTGCCGTCCGGGAACTCCCCGGCGCGCATCCTCCGGAAGAGGTCGAGGCTTTCCTCGGCCGGGCGGTCGCGGTAGGGGCTCGGCGTCCCGGGCCGGGTCAACGTGCCGCGGTGCTCGCGGACCTCGTCGGCGGTGAGGTCGCAGACGTAGGCCTTCCCCTCGCGGACGAGTTGCTCGGCGAAGAGACACAGCCGCTCGAAGTAGTCGGACGCGTAGTAGAGCCGGTCCTCCCAGTCGAAGCCGAGCCAGCGGATGTCCTCCTGGATCGACTCGACGTACTCCACCTCTTCCTTCGTGGGGTTCGTGTCGTCGAAGCGGAGGTTGCAGTTCCCGCCGTACTGGCTCGCCAGCCCGAAGTTGAGGCAGATGGACTTCGCGTGGCCGATGTGCAGGTAGCCGTTGGGCTCCGGAGGGAAGCGCGTCACGACGCGGCCCCCGTGTTTCCCGGTCCGGTTGTCCTCCTCGATGATCGCCCGAATGAAGTCCTGCGGGGGGGCGGTGCCGGCCGCTCCAGGATCGCCGGGACGGGGCCGGTCGGCGGAGTCGTTGGGCGTGGTCATGGTTTCCGCCTCGTTCTCGCTCCGTGAGTTCCTGGCGGAGAGGGAGGGATTCGAACCCTCGGAAGGGGTTTAATCCCCTTCAACGGTTTAGCAAACCGTCCCGTTCAGCCACTCCGGCACCTCTCCGCGATCCCGGCGATCCGCGCTCCTGCGCGGACGAAAGGGGAATTGTAGCGGAAGCGGGGGCCCCGTCAACGGTCCCCTCGGCGTCACCGCGCGAGCGTGACGACCCTGTACTTCTCGGGCGAGATCGGCCCCACGCGGAAGGGGAGCGGGCCGATCAGGTGCGCGTAGAAGCAGGCCCCCCGGTCGGGCGAGACGGTCGCGAACCACCCGGGGACGCGGAAGTCGAGGTCCTCGCGCTCTGCGACGGGGGGGACGGGGAGCGCGCGGGCAGAGGCCTTCGGCACGACGATCCGGTCCCCCGGCCGCAGCGCGGGAGCGTCGAAGTTCACCGGCTCGGCCCCGGCGCGCTCCATGTAGTACTGGAAGCCCCAGTGCCCCATGAACAGGTAACGCGCCCGGTCGGCGCGCATTCTATTCGTGAAGACGCCCGCGGCCTCCCGCGCCGAGTTCGCGAGGAGCGCGTCACCGGCGGCGAGTAGGACGGTGACGAGCGCCGTGGCGCCCACGACGCTCCCGAGGACGATCCTCCGCGCGCGGGGCCGGCGCGCCGGGCGCGCCTCCACGCACCTCGCGGCGAGGATCGCCGCGGCCGGCGCCATCGGCAGCAGCGACCGCCCGTTGATCGTCCAGTTGAGGAACCCCGTGAAGACGTAGGTCCCGAAGGCCCAGGACACGAGCAGGAGCGTGACGGGCTCGCGGAAGCCGCGCAGCTCGACCGCCGCCAACGCGAAGACGAGCAGACCCAGGAAGCAGAAGACCCCTACGTGGAGGCCGACGGCGCCCGCCTCCGCGGCGTCGACCAAATTCCGCCCCGGGACCGCCGTCACTCGCCAGGCGTACATTCCCCCCGCCGCGGCGAGCGCCGCCGCGCCGCCGACGATCCACTTCCGGAGGTACGCCGCCGCGAGCGCTCCCGCCGGGAGGAGGCATCCTCCGGCGAACACCAGGGCGACGAGGGTGTTGATCCAGAAGGGGCTCCCGGCCCAGATCTTCTTCTCGGCGGCGAACGTTGCCGCCTCGAACACGAGCGACCGCCCGTACAGCGCGCGCGTCCAGAGCGAGTACGCCGCGACGGCGCCGGCCGGCACGAGGAGCCACGGCGCCCACCGCGTCGCGCGCGCGCGCCTCGCGATCGCGTACACGGCGAGGAGCGGAACGAGGCTCGCGCCGAAGTACTTGCACAGGAACGCGAGGGCCGCGAGGACCGACGCGAGCGCGAGCCGCCGCGAGTCGTCGCGTTCAATCCCGTCGACCCAGAGGACGACGGCCCAGACGAAGAACGCGAGCATCGGGACGTCGCACATCACGCTGGTCGCCGACACCAGGAACACGGGGGACAGCATCGCCGCAGCGGCGGCGAGGAGCGGCTCTCGGCAGCAGCGGCGCGCGAGCCGGAACGTCCCGGCGGCGACCGCGAGGGCCGGGAGGAGGAAGGCGGCGTGGAGAACCGGCTCCGCCCATCCGAGGAGGTGCACGACGAGCGCGACGTAGTACGACACGAGCGGAGGGTTCTTCATGGTCGTCGACATCGGGTCGACGGTCCCCTCCCAGTTGAACGAGAAGCCGTACGGGTCGAGTGGCGCTGCGAGGATCCGGCGCGCCGCCGCGAGGAACAGCGTGTCGTCGATGTAGTAGGCCTTGTTCAGGAACGGGAGAAGGCACGCGGCCGTCACGGCGAGGACGATCGCGAGCCCGGCTCGATCCGAAAGGCGGAGGAGCGGGGCCGTTTCCGCCGCGGCGGAGAGCGGCGCAGCCAAGACGCTCCCTCCGGCCGTCGCGCCCGCGGGGGCGTGCGCCCCGTCCGAGGGATCGGAGGCGGGGCCGTCGCCGGAGCACGTGTCGGATCCTGGCGGAGGGGGCGGGATTCGAACCCGCGAGGCTTTCGCCTTCCGGTTTTCAAGACCGGCGCCTTCAACCGCTCGGCCACCCCTCCGCGTCGGTGTCAACGTCGCGCCTCGATACGCTCGAGGCCGCCGAGGTACGGCCGGAGCGCCTCGGGAACCGTCACGGTGCCGTCGGCGCGCTGGTGGTTCTCGAGGATCGCGACCACCGTGCGCCCCACCGCGAGCCCGGAGCCGTTCAGCGTGTGGACCAGCTCCGTCTTGGCCCCGGGCTCCGGTCGGAACCGGATCCCCGCGCGCCGCGCCTGGAAGTCCTCGAAGTTCGAGCAGGAGGAGATCTCGCGGTAGAGCTGCTGGCCCGGCAGCCAGACCTCGATGTCGTAGGTGCGCGCCGACGAGAAGCCGAGATCGGCGGAGCACAGCTCGACCACGCGGTACGGCAGCTCGAGCCGCTTCAGGACCTCCTCCGCGTGCGCGGTCAGGAGGTCGAGCTGGCGATAGGAATCCTCGGGCCGCGAAAAGCGGACCAGCTCGACCTTGTTGAACTGGTGCTGGCGGATCAGGCCGCGGACGTCCTTCCCGTACGATCCCGCCTCGCTCCTGAAGCACGGCGTGTAGGCGCAATAGGCGATCGGGAGCCGATGACCCTCGAGGATCTCCCCGGCGTGGAGGTTCGTGACCGGGACCTCCGCCGTGGGGACCAGGTAGTACCCGCCGGGCTCGACCTTGAACAGGTCGGCCTCGAATTTCGGGAGCTGGCCGGTGCCGAACAGTGCGGCGGCGTTGACCATGAACGGCGGGAGCACCTCGAGGTAGCCGTGCTCCTTCGTGTGGAGGTCGAGCATGAGCTGGATCAGCGCGCGCTCGAGCCGCGCGCCCTCGCCGAAGTAGACGGCGAACCGGCTGCCGGCGACCTTCGCGGCGCGCTCGAAGTCGAGGATGCCGAGGGAGGCGCCGATCTCCCAGTGCGCCTTCGGCTCGAACTCGAACCGAGGCGGCTCGCCCCAGGTCCTCAGAACGGGGTTGTCGTCCGGCGACCTTCCCTCCGGGACGTCCGCGTGCGGGAGGTTCGGGATCTCCGCGAGCAGCCCCTTGAGCTCCTCCTGCGCGGACTCGACCTCCTTCTCGAGGGCCGCGATCCGCTCGCCGACCCGCCGCATCTCCTCTTTCAGGGGAGCCGCGTCGCCGCCGGATTTCACGAGCTGGCCGATCCGCTTCGAGCTCTCGTTCCGGAGCTTCTTGAGCCCTTCGACCTCGACCAGCGCCCCCCGCCTCCTCTCGTCCATCTCCCGAAACGGAGAGAGCGACAGCGTCGAGCCACGCTTCCTGAGCGCCTCGGCCACCCGGTCGGTGTGTTCTCTCACGAAATGGAGATCGAGCATGCGGCACCTCGATGCCGGGCCGCGGCGCGGCGCCGGAACGCGCATTGTAGTCCGGCGCGGCGCGGCGGGGGTGCTATGATTCGACGCGCGTTCGAGGCGGCGCTCCACGGCGTCTCGCGAGGACATTCCGCGTGGACAAACTGCGCATTGCGGGCGGCCTCTCCCTGAGAGGCCGGGTGGAGATCGGCGGAGCGAAGAACGCCGCGCTCCCGGCGCTCGCGGCCTGCCTCCTCACGGGGGACCGGGTCGAGGTCGAGAACCTACCCCGCGTGCGGGACGTCAGGACGATGCTGAGGGTGCTCGAGCAGCTCGGCGCCACGGTGGACGCCGCAGGCGCCCGGGCCGCGGTTCGCGTCGAGCGGTTCGCGTCCTTCGAGGCGCCGTACGACCTCGTCAGGACGATGCGCGCGTCCGTCCTCGTCCTCGGGCCGCTCCTCGCGAGGCACGGCCGCGCGCGGGTATCGCTCCCCGGGGGATGCGCGATCGGCGAGCGTCCCATCAACCTGCACATCGACGGCCTCCTCAAGATGGGCGCCGAGGTCGCGGTGGAGCACGGCTACGTCCAGGCCAGAGCGAGCCGCCTCCGCGGGGCGTCCATCGCGTTTCCGGACAAGACGGTGACCGGGACGGAGAACCTCATGATGGCCGCGACCCTCGCGGACGGGACCACGGTCCTCTCCAACGCGGCGCTCGAGCCCGAGGTCTCGGACCTGGCCGAGCTCCTGATCGGCATGGGGGCGTCGATCCACGGGGCGGGGACGGACGAGATCGTGGTGGAGGGGAGGCCGTCGCTCCACGGCGCCCGCCACCGGGTGATCCCGGACCGGATCGAGGCGGCGACCTACGTCGTCGCCGGCGCGCTTCTCGGCGATCGGGTCGAGGTGGCGTCCTGCCGCTCCGACCACCTCGACGCCGTGATCCGGCAGCTCGAGGGAGCGGAGGTTCCGCTCGAGGTGGGCGGGGACACGATCACCGTCCGTGCACCGGCGGCGCCGGCGGCGCGGGACCTCAGGACCGCGCCCTACCCCGGCTACCCCACCGACGTGCAGGCCCAGTACATGACCCTCATGACCCAGGCGGTCGGCACGTCGGTGATCGCCGAGACGATCTTCGAGCGACGTTTCATGCACGTGGGTGAGCTGGCCCGGATGGGAGCCGACATCAGGATCGAGGGAAGGTCCGCGGTGGTGGTGGGGCCGAGCCGTCTGACCGGCGCGCAGGTCATGGCCACCGACCTCAGGGCCTCCGCCTGCCTCGTTCTCGCTGGGCTCGTGGCGGAAGGGGTCACGGTGCTGGATCGGGTCTACCACCTCGACCGCGGCTACGAGGCGATGGAGACCAAGCTTCGCGCGCTGGGCGCCTCGGTGGAGCGGATCCGGTGAAGGACTGCCTCTTCTGCAGGATCGCCTCCGGGGAGGCCCGCGGCACGATCGTCCACGAGGACGAGGAGATCGTCGCGTTCCGCGACATCCACCCGCAGGCCCCGGTGCACCTGCTCATCGTCCCGCGCCGACACGTCGCGTCGCTGGCCGATGCGGCCGAGGGGGACGCGCCGCTCCTGGCGCGGTTGCTCCTGGTGGCCCGGGACCTCGCGGTCCGCGAGCGGATCGACGCCGGGGGGTGGCGCCTCGTCGCCAACCGCGGAAGCGACGGCGGGCAGACCGTTCCCCACCTGCACTTCCACCTCCTCGGCGGCCGCGCGATGACCTGGCCCCCGGGGTAACGGGGACCGGTCACCGCGCTTCCTCTCGCCGCCTTGCCCGCGGGGTCCGAGGCGTGCGAGAATCCGCCTTCTCCCAACGATCGCTCTCAGCGGGCGGTGCGCCGGCTCCCGGAGGGACCCTGCATGACGACCGACCTCGACGACAGGCTCTCCGTCGCTTCCGTGATCGGGGCCGCGGGCAAGATGGGAAGCGGGATCACGCTTCTGCTCGCACAGGAGATGGCCCGTCTCTCGCTCCAGCCGGAGAGCCGCGGCAAGACGTTTCGCCTGAACGCCGTGGACCTGAGCCCGGCGGGCCTCGCGGCACTCCGCGAGTACGTCCACGTCCAGGCGCAGAAATCGGCTGAAAAAGGGGCGGTCGGGCTCCGGGCGCTCTATGCCGACCGCGCCGACCTGGTGGAGAACTCGGAGATCATCGACGACTTCGTCCACCGCGTCGAGTCGGTGGTCTGGCCCAGCACCGAGCTCTCCGCGGTCAAGGGCTCCCGCCTCGTGTTCGAAGCGATCGTGGAAAAGATCCCGGTCAAGGTCGCCGTCTACAAGGACCTCAAGGGGCTCTGCGCCCCCGACGCCTTCTTCCTCACCAACACGTCGTCGGTTCCGATCGGACTCCTGGACGGGGAGGCGGGCCTCGGAGGGCGCATCCTGGGATACCACTTCTACAATCCGCCTCCGGTGCAGAAGCTCGTGGAGATCATTCGGAGCGCGGCCACGAGGGACGACGTCGCGGCGGTCGCATCGGAGCTGGGCAAGAGACTCAGGAAGACCTTGATCCCGTCCCGGGACGTCGCCGGGTTCATCGGGAACGGCCACTTCATCCGTGATGGGCTCCACGGCCTCGGCGAGGCGGCTCGGCTCGCGAAGGCCCACGGTTGGGTGAAGGCCGTCCACATGGTCAACCGGGTCAGCCAGGAATGGCTGGTCCGCCCCATGGGGATCTTCCAGCTGATCGACTACGTCGGGATCGACGTGTTCAAGTTCATCCAGGACGTCATGAACGAGTTCCTGGACGAGGAGCTCACGGACCCGACGATCGACGCAATGGTCGTCCGGCAGGTGCTGGGCGGCCAGAACCCGGACGGCTCCCAGAAGCCCGGGTTCTTCGGATACGAGAAGGGGCGCATCGCGTCGGCCTACGATCTCGATGCCGGAGCGTACGTCGCCGTCGATCCCCAAGGGTGGACCGCGGAGGCGGACGCGCATCTCGGCCGGCTTCCCGAGGGGTACCGAGGATGGAAGGCGCTCTCCGGCGCCCCCGACCGGGATGCCGCGATCCAGTCCCACTTCGCCGCTCTGGAGAAGATGGACACCCCCGGCGCCCTGATCGGGAAGGCGTACCTCAGGCGCTCGCGCGAGATCGCGGGCGGGCTCGTGGATTCGGGGGTCGCCGCGAGGCCGGAGGACGTCAACGGCGTCCTCACCAGCGGCTTCTATCATCTCTACGGCCCGATCAACGAGTTCTGTCCGTGACGACGTTCGGCGGGAGGGATGGCCGATGAAAGCCCTGACGAAGCCGGTCTACCTGGTCTGCGGCGCCTCCACCGTGTTCCTCGGAACCGGGAGGAAGGAGTTCCACCCGAAGAAGCCCCGTCCGGGCCTCGAGCACTACATCGCCGAGGCGGGGAGGGGAGCGGTGTCCCAGGCCGCCGACCCGTCGGTGGTGGACGAAGGGGTGGTCGGGAACTTCATGGCAGCGCGATTCAATCACCAGGGGCACCTGGGCGCGATGCTCGCCCTGGTCGCCCCCTCGTTCGTCTACAAGCCCTCGATTCGCGTCGAGGGGGCGTGCGCGTCGGGCGGCCTCGCCGTGGTCACCGCGGTCAAGAGCGTGCTCTCAGGGCAGGCCGACGTCGCGCTCGCGATCGGGGTGGAGGTGCAGAACACGGTCAAGGCGATCTACGGCGCCGACATCCTCGCGGGGGCGGGACACTACGCGGGCGAGCGGAAGAACGGTCACGCGTATTTCTTCCCGGCGAAGTTCTCGGAGCGCGCCGGCGAGTACAAGAAGCGGTACGGCGCCGAGAAGACCTGGGCCGCGATGGGCCGTTGGTACGAGCAAGCGGTTCAGAACGGGAGGCGGAACCCGATGGCGCAGGAGTATCACAACGCGACCGAGGACCTCTTCGCTGCGCACCAGGGCATGCCGCCCAACCCCCGCTCGTTCTGCGAGCACATCAACGTCCTCGACTGCTCGAAGGTCTCGGACGGCGGCGCCGCGGTGCTGGCGGTCTCGAAGGAGGGACTCCAGAAGACCGGGCGGAAGCCCGGGGACGCCGTGGAACTCGTCGGACTCGGACACGCCGTGGCGGATCTCACCGCCCGGCCCGACGACCTCGCGGCGCTCGACACGACACGGCGGGCCGTGCGGCAGGCCCTCGACATGGCCGGCATCACGATCGCGGACGTCGGCGTGCTCGAGGTGCACGACTGCTTCACCATCACCGCGATCCTCGCCTGCGAGGCGGTGGGTTTGGCGGGGCAGGGGGAGGGGGCCGACTACGTGCTCTCCGGGGCCACGCGCCGCGACGGGCCGACCCCGATGAACGCGGCGGGGGGACTCATCGGCTACGGGCACCCGACCGGGGCCTCGGGCGTGCGGATGGCGGTGGACCTCCTCCGGCAGCTCACCGGCACCGCGGGGGATTGCCAGGCCGCCGTGGCGAGCCGCAGGCCGTACGGCCTCATGGTGAGCATGGGAGGCGACGACCGGACCGTCGTCTCCTGCGTCTTCCGCCGCGCCGGCTAGGGCCGAAGTCGGCCGCGGGCCAGCGGGTGTCGGGCGTGAACCCCGACGATCGTCCTGCCGTCGAGATCGCAGTGGCGGTGGCCGTCCGTGCCGGCCTCGTCCTGGTCGCGCGTCGAGGTCCGGGCTCTCACCTCGGCGGGTTCTGGGAGTTCCCGGGGGGCAAGATCTCTGAAGGAGAGGATCCGGCCGCCGCGGCGCTTCGCGAGCTCCGCGAGGAGACGGGGCTCTCCGGCGGGTCCGCCGAGCCCCTGGTCCTGGTCGTCCACGCGTATCCGGATCGCTCGGTCCGGCTCCACGCGTTCCTGGTGCGCGAGCCCGCCGGCGAGGTCGTCGTGGACGGGGGGCGCGACTGGAGGTGGGTCGAACCTCCGGCGCTCGGGGCCCTCGAGATGCCCGAGGCGAACGGACCGATCCTCCGGGCGGTCGCCTGGCGGCTCCGATGAGCGAGCCCACCACGGTCTTCGAGGTCGGAGAGCGGGAGCGCGGGAAGCGACTCGACCGGTTCCTGAACGAGAGGATCCCGGGGGTCTCGCGCGCCTATGTCCAGCGCGCCATCCGCGACCGGGTGACGTTGTCCTGGGGAGTCACGGCCCGACCGGCGACCCCGGTGCGCCCCGGAGGACGGGTGGTCGTCGGGTGGGTGCCGATCACGGAGACGCCGCTCAATATCACGTTGCCGATCTTGGCGAAGGGCGCGGGCTGGCTCGCGGTCGACAAGCCCGCCGGGATCCCGGTGCACCCGGTGAACAGCGTCAGGGAGAACAGCCTGATCCGCATGCTCCGTCGGCAGGAGGGACGGGAGCGGCTTCGTCTCGTGCACCGCCTCGATCGGGAGACGAGCGGTGTGCTTCTGATCGCCGAGGACCCCGCGTCCGCCCGGGCGCTCTCGACCGCGTTCGAGCGTGGCCGAGTGGGAAAGGAGTACCTGGCGCTGGTCCGCGGCGTCGTCGGGGAGGACGAGGGTACGATCTCGCTCCCGATCGCGGACGCCTCGGGCTCGTGGGTTCACGTGCGCCGGGAGGCCGGCGAGGGAGGCCAACCCGCGGAGACCTCGTGGCGGGTCGAGCGGCGCCTCGCCGACCGTACTCTCGTTCGGCTCTTCCCACGGACGGGGCGCCGCCACCAGCTCCGCGTCCACCTCGCCGCCATAGGACACCCCGTCCTGGGGGACATCCTTTACGGCCGCCCGGACCGGGACTACCTCGACATGGTGAAGGGAGTTCGGGACGCCCGGAAGGACGAGGGGGGGCCGCCGAGGCACCTCCTCCACTGCGCGCGCCTCGTGTTCCAGTCCCCGGAGGGAGGCGAGAGGGAGGTGACGTCCCCGCTCCCGCCGGATTTCGTCGAGGCGCTCGGGGAGCGGGTCGAGAGGTGCGCCCCCGCGCCTATAATCCCCGACCGGTGAGCGACTCGAAGCGGAAACGTCCTCCGGAGGCAACCCGCCGGCCGGAAACCGCCGTCCCCGTGCCGGCCGTCCGCCACCTGGGCGTTCGCGTCCTCCTGGCGCTCGCCGTGGTCTACGCGGTGGTGCGGGGGCTCTCGTACGCACGGACCTGGCGCGGGCTCGATTACTACCAGTTCTGGGTGGTTGGGCAGGCCGCCGCGCGCTCGGGCGCCGGCGCCGACGTCTACTCCGAGGAGGAGCGACGGAGGATCGGCGCCGACGTCCTCTTGGGGCTCACGGCGGAAGACCACTCCGACCGCCTGGCCGCAGCGGCCTCGCGCCGCAAGGTGCTGGAGACCTACTCGACGCCGTTCCTCTACACGCTCACGGGGACCCTGGCCTCGGGCCGGTACGACACCGACCACCTCGGTTTCGTGCTCGTGAGCCTGGCGTGCGGGATCGGGGGAGTTCTCGCGCTCTGCCACAGGCTCCGCTACCCGCCGCTGGCGTCGGCGTCGGCGATCGTCGCTCTCACCGAGCTCTACGCGCCCTGGCGCTCGGACCTGAGGGTGGGAAACGTCAACGGGATCCAGCTCGGGCTGCTCGCCGGGGTCCTCGGGGTCCTCGGCCTCAGGGGGCGCCCCTGGCGCGACGTCTCCGCCGGGGCGATCCTCGGCACGGCGGTGGCGTTCAAGCCGAACCTCGCGTTCGTCGCGGTGCTGATGGCGGTCGCGTGGGCGCTCGACCGCCGATTCGCGACGCTTCGCCGCGCGTCGGCGGGATTCGCGCTGGCCGTGACGGGCGCCTTCGCGGCCTCGTCGATCTTCTTCGGCGGGCCGCGGTGCTGGGCCTCGTGGATCTCGGCGCTCCGGTCGATGCCCGGGGAGATCATCGGTGTCCGAATCGGGAACTTCTCTCTCGCCCACCTCGTGGGAGATGCCGCCGGCGTCAAGATCGCGCCCGTACTCGCGCTCCTCCTGCTCGCGGCCTCGCTCTCGGTCCTCGCGCTCGGCAGGGAGCGGGGACGGACCGGGAACGGCGCCGCGTCCTCCGACGAGTTCGTGCCGCTTGGCGTCGGGTGTCTCGTGGCCCTCCTCTCGTCACCGCTGGTTTGGGTCCACTACTTCGTCCTGGCGATCCCGCTCGCGCTCTGGCTGCTGCGACCGGCCGGCGACGAAGCCGGCGGTTGGGTGGACGCGCGGAGGCTGCTCGCGGGCATCGCGGTCGTGCTTCTCGCGACCCGTCCCCTCGAGCTGATCGTCGGGCAAGGCCGGCCGGCGCTCGCCGCCGCCACGGCGAACGCGGGAGCGCTGATGCTCTTCGGCCTCGCTTTGGCCGAGCGGCTCCGCCGGCGGGCGCCGTCGCGCTGAATCCGGCGGGCGCGGCGTGCCATAATCCGCTTCCGGTCCAGCCTCCCCACCTGGGAACACCGATGCACGAGTTCGTCCAGCATCTACTG
The DNA here is from genome assembly GCA_020073205.1 of Terriglobia bacterium. Taxonomy (NCBI): domain Bacteria; kingdom Pseudomonadati; phylum Acidobacteriota; class Terriglobia; species Terriglobia bacterium. The sequence goes on along the minus strand of JAIQFR010000047.1, from coordinate 20,619 downwards.
AATCATCCCGGCATCGGGCCGATGGTCGCGCACCACCGCCGCGTCCCGGGCCGGGTCGCCCGGTTCGCCGAGCCGGCGCGGCCCCTCTCCCCCGAATTGAAGCAGGCTCTGGGCTCGCGCGGGATCTCCCGCCTCTGGTCCCACCAGGCGGAGGCGCTGGACGCGGCGCGCGAGGGGCGAAACGTGCTGACGGTCACGCCCACCGCTTCGGGGAAGACCCTGGTCTTCGCGCTTCCCGTGCTGGAAACCGTTCTCGAAGATCCTGGGGCGAAGGCGCTGTTCCTGTACCCGACCAAGGCACTGGCGCAGGACCAGGTGGGCGGGCTGCGGGAGTTGGCCGCCGCCACGGGACGCCTCCGTCCGCCTCGCCTCGCGATCTACGACGGCGACACCCCCGACTCCGAGCGGCGGAGGATCAAGGCCGAGCCGCCGGAGATCCTCGTCACCAATCCCGACATGCTCCACCTGGGCATCCTGGCCCACCACGCGGAGTGGCGGCCGTTCCTCGAGGCCCTGCGCTTCGTCGTCGTGGACGAGCTGCACGTTTACCGAGGGATCTTCGGCGCGCACGTCCACCACATCCTGCGCCGCCTCCTGCGGCTCTGCGCGGCGGCGGGCTCGAGGCCCCGGTTCCTTGCGGCCTCCGCGACCATCGGGAACCCCGCCGAGTTCGCGTCGATGCTGGTGGGCGAGCCCTTCGACGTCGTCGAGCGGTCGGGGGCGCCCGGGTCGGGTCGCGAGGTGTTGTTTCTCAATCCGGTCGCGGTGTCGCCGTATACGGTCGCGGTCCGCGTCGTGGCGGAGGCCGCCGGCCGGAGTCTCCGGACCATCGCTTTCACCAAAGCCCGCCGGATCACCGAGCTGCTCCACGCATGGATCGTGAAGGAAGCCCCGGAGCTCAGGCGCCACCTCGCCCCGTACCGGGCCGGGTACCTGCCGGAGGAGCGCCGCGAGATCGAGGCGCGCCTCTTCAAGGGCGACCTCCTCGCGGTGCTCGCCACCAGCGCCCTCGAGCTGGGGATCGACGTGGGCGGACTGGACGTGTGCGTGCTGGTCGGCTACCCGGGCTCCATGACGTCATCCTGGCAGCGGATCGGGCGGGTCGGCCGCAAGGACCGCGACGCGCTGGTCGTGATGATCGCGCTCCCCGACGCGCTCGACCAGTACGTGGTCGCGCACCCGGAGATGTTCTTCGGCCAGGGGTTCGAGCGCGCGGTACTCGACCCCGACAACGCCATCGTCGCCGGGCACCACCTCGTCTGCGCCGCGGCGGAGATGCCGCTCGCCCTCTCCGAGGTCGCGGCCATGGGGAAACGGGCGGAGGGACTCGCGGAGGGGCTCGAACGGGACGGGCGTCTCGTGCGGGACGCCGAGGGGCGCCAGTGGTTCTCGTTCCGCAAGCGGCCCCATCGCGACGTGAGTCCACGCTCCGCGGGGGCGCCGTACTCGATCATCGACGCGCACACCGGGCGGCTGCTGGGGACCGTGGATGGGATGCGCGTCTTCCACGAATGCCATCCGGGCGCGATCTACCTCCACGCGGGGCATTCGTTCCGGATCCTCCGCCTCGACACCGAGGCTCGGCGGGTCGACGCGGAGGCCGCGCGCGTCGACTACTTCACCGTCGTGCTCGGGGAGAAGGAGACGAAGATCCTCGAGCGGATCGAGTCGGGGCGCCTCGGGCGGCTCCCCTTGGGGTACGGCCGCCTCGAGGTCACCGTCCGCATACGCGAGTACCAGAAGAAGCGGCTGTTCGGCGGCGAGCCGATCTCGACTCACCCGCTCGACGTGCCGCCGCTGGTGTACGAGACCACCGGATTCTGGATCGAGATCCCCGCCGCCGCCGCGGCCGCGTTCGCCGCGCGGGGCCTCCACTTCATGGGAGGGCTCCACGCCGCGGAGCACGCGATGATCGGGCTCTTCCCGCTTCTCGCCATCGCCGACCGAGGGGACGTCGGCGGCATCTCGTACACGGGCCACCCTCAGACGGGCGGGCCGGCGGTCTTCCTGTACGACGGGGTCCCGGGCGGGGCCGGCCTCGCCGAACAGGCGTTCCGGGAGCCGGAGCGGCTCATCTCCAGTACCCTCGACGTCGTCGAGCACTGCGCGTGCGACTCCGGCTGCCCGTCCTGCATCCAGTCGCCGCGGTGCGGGAACGGGAACAAGCCGCTGGACAAGGCGGCCGCGCGGCTCGTCCTGCAGACGATGCTGGGGCGCGACGACCTCGCCCTCGACGAGGGAATCGACGCCGGCGTCGCGGTGCCGGTGCCCGGCGAGGATTCCCCGCAGCCGACTCGCCGCAGCGCTCGCCGCCGGCACGGCATCACGCGCGCGGGAGGCGGACCGCCGGCGCCCGAGGCGCTCGAGCGGCCCCAGGCGCCCACGACTCTCCCCGCCGATCAGCCGCGATCGGCGGCGCCCGGCTCGAGGGTGCTGGTGATGGACCTCGAGACGCAGCGAAGCGCGGAGGAGGTCGGGGGTTGGCGCAACGCCTCCCGCATGGGGTTGGCGCTCGCGGTGGTGTACGACGTCGACCGGGACGCGTACCGGGCCTACCGCGAGGCGGACGTCGACCGGCTCCTGCTCGATCTCGCCATGGCCGACTGCGTGGTAGGCTTCAACATCGACCGATTCGACCTCGTCGTGCTGTCGGGGTACACCGAGTGGGACCTCGGGCGCATCCGGACGCTGGACCTCCTGTCGGAGATCCACCGGCGCCTCGGATTTCGCCTCTCTCTCGGTCACCTCGCCGAGACGAACCTCGGAGAATCGAAGTCGGCCGACGGTCTTCAGAGCCTCGCGTGGTGGAAGGAAGGTCGCCTGGATCTGATCGAAGACTACTGTCGTAAGGATGTCGAAGTGACGAGGCGGCTCTACGAGCTCGGCCGCGAGCGCGGTTACCTTCTCTACCGCGACCACGCGGGGCGATCGGTGCGGGTGCAGGTGAGCTGGTGAGCACGGAGAGAAGAGGGAAGACGATGCGGGAAGGGACGGGCGCCGCGATGCTGCTCGTGCTTTCCGGCCTCGCGGCCTGCGGACCGGGCCCCGGTGGTCTGATGGTCGTCGCACCACTCCCGTCCGGATGGGTCGAAAGCATCGCGTCGGATCGCGCGACGAAGGACCAGGAATTTCGGACGGACCCGGAGACGCCGCTGCTGCCGCAAGACGTACCGACCTTCAGGGGGCTCGACTACTGGCCTCCGGACCCTTCGTACCGGCTCGCCGGGCCGATTCACCGGGACGAGGCGCCTCGTCGTTTCACGATCCTCTCCACCACCGGGAAGCCGCGGCCCTGCGAGACGTACGGCTCCATCGCCTTCGACCTTCGCGGGAAGCGCTGCCGCCTGCGGATCTACCGGTTACTCGACACGGCCCCCCAGCCCGGCGTCGCCGGGCTGTTCCTCCCGTTCACCGACGCGACCACCGGGCGCGAGACCTATCCCGCCGGTCGTTACGTGGACCTCACAGGTCCCGACGGGGGACCCTACGTCGTGGACTTCAATCGCGCGTACAATCCGTCGTGCGCCTACGGCGCTCCCGAGCGGTTCGCGTGTCCCGTCACTCCCGCGGAGAACCGACTCTCCGTCCGGATCGAGGCGGGAGAGCGCGGGTACAGGAAGCACGGGGGTGGCGGATCATGAGCGACTTAAGGGGTGCCGGCATCGCTCCCGACCCCGAGCGCTCGCTCGCGATCACGAGGGCCGTCGCGCTCGCCCTCTCGATCGGTCCGCTCGTCTTGCTCGGAGCGGTGCTCCTCGTGCCGGCGCCGACGCGATCCGGCGTCCTCGTTGCGCCGGCCGCGCTCGCGGGGATCGTCGCGCTCGCCATCGGCTATCGGCTGTACTGCGGGGTGCTCGGAAGGCAGGCGCCTGGCGCGGGCGTCGGGCCAAGGCTCGCGAACCTCAGGACCGCCACGATCGCCGGCCTGTCGGTCACCGAGGCGACCGCGCTGTTCGGCGTGATCGCCTTCCACCTCTCTCGCGAGCCATTCGCCCTTGCGGGTCTTGCAGCGCACCTGATCCTCGCCGGCGCCGTCTGGCCCACCGGCGCCCGACTCGATGGCATCCTCTAGCACGTGGCGATCCGCGTCCCGGGAGCGGTCCGATCCGTGAGAACTTCACTTTTGAGTTGATTTCGGCCGACGGCAGGTGGTAATAGTGTTTTCCGGCTAGAGCCAAGGGAGGAAACTAGATGACCAAGACCGAACTGATCCAGGCCCTTTCAGACGCCGCAACGATGGAGAAGAAGCAAGCCAAGGCGTTCCTGGAATCCCTCACCGGCCTCATCGAGAAGAACATCAAGAAGGGGGGAGAGGTCCCGCTGAAGGGCCTCGGGAAGTTCCGGGTGGTGAAGCGCAAGGCCCGGATGGGACGCAATCCCGCGACGGGCGAGGCGATCAAGATCCCGGCCAAGACTGTGGTGAAATTCACCGTGGCCAAGTCCCTCAAGGACCTCATCAAGAAGAAGTAGACCCGCGGGAGGTCCCCACATCCGCCAAGGTCGCGTCAAACGCCGCACGGCGGCGCGAAGGTGGGGGATCGCGCTATCGACCGGCCTGATCACCTTCGCGGCCGGCTTCGTCGCGTCTCCGGCGGGGGCCCGACCCGCCGGAGACGAAGTCCGGCTTGAGGTTGCCGCGAAGGGTGGCCGCGGGGTGGTGTACATCCGCGATGACCGCGCCGACGTGTCGGCGAGCCTGGAGCTCAGGAATCCGGGGAACCGGACTCTCCGCGTCGACGGACTCTCCGCCGTCTACTTCGCGGCAGGCCTCCCGCTACGCACCGATCGTTTCGATCCGTCGTTCTTCGGGCCGACCGGGGTCGGGCGGGAGCACAAGATACGCGGCGGCGCCTCGGCGGAATGGACCGGGATCTGTCTCGATCGCGTTCCGCCCGAAGCCGACCGCGTCCGGCTCGCGTTCGATCTGTCGGTTCGCGTCGGGCTGACGCGGCACCGATCGGAGCAGCCCTTCGACCTCGAACTCCGCCCCGCCCCGCCGCCCGTCGTCCTCCGGGTCCCGTTCGACGGCTACTGGCTCGTGACCCAGGGACATTCCTGCCGGACCAACCACCGCTCGGGAGGCTTCGGAAGCGACTATGCATGGGACTTCGTTCACTTCAGCCCCACCGGGCGGATCGTGAAGGAAGGCTACGAGACATCCCGGCGCAACGAGGACAGCTACAGCTTCGGACTCTCGGTCCTCGCTCCCGCGGACGGGACGTTGATCCGCGTCGTCGGAGACGTCCAGGACAACGAAGGGCTGAAGGACTATCCCCGGCGCGCGCTGCTCGAAGAGCTGGAGAGACCCGACTGGATCTTCGGCAATTTCGTCGTGATCGAGCTGAGTGTCGGCGTTTACGTTCTCATGGCGCACCTGGAGCGAGGGTCCGTCTCGCTGAAGCCGGGAGATCGCGTGCACGCCGGCGATCCGATCGCGCGGTGCGGCAACAGCGGGAACACCGTCTGGCCGCACCTCCACGTGCAGGTCATGGACCGCTCCGATCCCACCGACAGCAGCGTCCACGGGCTCCCGGCGGCCTTCGCGAATTACCGGGAGATCACCTACACGGGCGACTCGACCCACAAGGACATCCTGGCGCGGGACATCTCGGGAGGAGATCCGCCGGAAGGGAGCATCGTCGTCGCAGTGACTCCCGACGAGACGAGACCGTGAGGTGATACCCCCCTACGACGCTCCGCGTCTCGAGGGGAATGCCCGCTAGCCCGCCCAATTCGGCAGCCCCTCGGCCACCGCGAGGGTCTCCGAACGTTCCGCCCGCACCACCCGTACACGAACGAGGTGTCGCGGTTCGAGCCCCTCGCCGGCCACCGCCGCCTCGATGAAGTTCCCGGTGAGCGCCCGCCATCTGCCGTCGTCGCGACGCCCGCCGAGGAGCACCGCGTCCAGCTCGCGTCCCTCGAATCGTCTCCGGAACTCCAGGAACTTCCGTTCGCCGACTTCCCTGAGCCGGCGGGAGCGCTCGGCCACCGCGCCGCCGTGCGGACGGCCGGGAAGCGAGGCCGCGGGCACGCCGGGGCGGGGAGACCAGGCGAACACGTGGAGGTAATTCAGCGGGGACCGCTCGACGAACCGGAGCGTCTCCTCGAATCGCGCGTCGGTCTCCCCGGGGAACCCGACGATGACGTCCGCGCCGATCGCCGCGTCGGGCACCGCTTCGCGGAGCGCACTGACTCTCTCGAGGTATTGCGAGGTCCGGTAGTTGCGGCGCATCGACCGTAGAATCTCATCGGAGCCGGATTGCAAGGGGACCTGGACATGGGGGGCGAGCCGCGGATCGTCCGACATGATCCGGAGGAGACCGTCGGTGACCGTGAGCGGCTCGAGCGAGTTCAGCCGGATCCGGACCGGCCCCGCGACCCGCAGGAGCGAGCGAACGAGTTCCTCGAGCGCGAGCCGTGGCGCAAGGTCGTGGCCGAACGCGCCGGTGTTCACCCCGGTCAGGACGATCTCCCGGTACCCTGCCGCCGCCCTGGCCAGGAAGTCCCGCTCCACGCTCTCCTTAGGAACCGACCGGCTCCGGCCCCTCACCCTGGGGATCACGCAGTACGCGCAAGCGAGATCGCACCCTTCCTGGATCTTGAGGAACGCGCGGCCGCGGTTCCCGAAACGGCGCCCGGGAGCGTGATCGTATCGCGGGACCGCCTCGGCGACCGGGGCGGCCTCACGGCCGACCCCCATCTCGTCGAGGATCTCCTTAAGGCGAGGCTTGTCGCGATTGCCGAAGACGCGGTCCGCGATGCGGAGCCCGAGGATTGCGCCGGCGTCGAGTTCCGCATAGCACCCCGTCACCAGAAGGCGGCAGGCTGGATTAGCCCGACGGACCCTGCGAACCAGCCGCCGCGCCTCGGCGTCGGCCTTTCCGGTGACCGCGCACGTGTTCACCACCACGACGGCCGCCGCGCTCAGGTCCGGCTCGGGCGCATATCCGCGGCGCTCCAACTCCGCTTCGACGGCAGCGCTGTCGAATCGGTTCAGCTTGCACCCGAGGGTCAGCGTGTGGTAGCCGGGGCGACTCACGTTGTCCGGCCGAGGATCGAGCTGAGCTTCTCGCGGACTTCGAGCGAACGGGTCTCGACTTTGACAGCCATCTCGCGCCGCGCCGAGGCGAGCCGTTCCGCGAGGTCGGGGTCGGCCAGCGCGAGGATCTCGGCCGCGAGGATCGCGGCGTTAGCGGCGCCCGACGGCCCGATGGCCAGCGTCCCGACGGGGATTCCCGCCGGCATTTGCACCGTCGCGAGCAGCGCGTCGAGCCCTCGTAGTTCCGACGTGGGGAGCGGCACGCCCAACACCGGGAGGGTCGTGTGCGCCGCGACCGTCCCGGCGAGGTGGGCGGCGCCGCCCGCTCCCACCACGAACACCCGCACCCCGCGCGAACGGGCGGAATGAACGATCTCCGCGGTCCGCTCCGGCGTGCGGTGCGCCGACGTCACCTCGATCTCGTAAGGGACCGACAGCGATTCCAGGGCGCGGGCCGCCTCCGCCATCGCCGGGAGGTCCGAGTCGCTCCCCATGAGGATCGCCACCTTAGGTCGCGCGTCGGCGCTCATGCCTTTTCCCTCCCCTCGGCCACCTGCACCGCATCGAGCGCGATGTCGCTCCGGTGATGCTCCCCCTCAAAGCGGACCTGCTCGACCGCGCGGTAGGCGCGCTCCCGCGCGACCGCCACCGTCTTCCCGAGCGCCGTCACGCCCAGCACGCGGCCGCCGGCCGTCACGACCCCGCCGTCCCCCGCGGGAGCGGTCCCCGCGTGGAAGACGGTCACACCCGGAACCGCCTCCGCCTCGCGGAGGCCCTCGATCCGGGTCCCCTTCGCATACGCCCCGGGATACCCGCCGGAGGCCATGACGACGCAGACCGCGACGTCCCCTTTCCACCTCGGTTCGATTCCATCGAGGGTGCCGTCGGCGCACGCGGCCAGCGCGGGAAGCCAGTCCCCGTCGAGGCGAGGAACGAGCACCTGCGTCTCCGGATCGCCGAAGCGCGCATTGTACTCGAGGACCTTCGGCCCCGCCTCGGTGAGCATGACCCCGACGTAGAGGACCCCTCGATAGGGGCGCCCGTCCGACGCCAGGCCATCAACGGTCCGGGCGACGATTGAGTCGAGGAGTTCGCGCCGTAGCGCGGGGGAAAGGTAGACTGACGGGGAGTAGGCTCCCATCCCTCCGGTGTTCGGCCCTCGATCGAAGTCGTCCGCACGCTTGTAATCCTGGCAGGCCGCGAGCTCGACGCACCGCTCCCCGTCGCACAGAGCGAAGAACGAGGCCTCGCGACCGCGCAGCATCTCTTCGACGACGATGCGGGAGCCCGCGGCTCCGAAGCGCCCGAGGGTGAGCATTTCGGTCGCCGCAGACCCGGCGGTCTCCTGGTCGGGAGCGATCACGACCCCCTTGCCGGCCGCGAGGCCGTCCGCCTTCACCACCACCGGATAGGAGACCTCCGCCGAGGCGAGATATCGAGCGGCCCGCGCCGCGTCCTCGAACACCTCGAATCGAGCGGTCGGGATCGCGTGCCGCTCCATGAACAGCTTCGCGTAGACCTTGCTGCCCTCGATCTCGGCGGCGTCGCGCGAAGGGCCGAAGACCGCCAGTCCGGCGCCGCGCAGTCGATCAGCGAGGCCGCCGACGAGCGGCGCCTCGGGGCCGACCACGACGAGGTCGTAGCGCTCTGCCATCGCATGGTCCGCGAGGCGGTCGACATCTTCGGCGGCGATCGGGACCCTCTCCGCGTGACGGGCGATCCCCGCATTCCCCGGGGCGCAGCGAAGGAGGCGAGTGCTCGGGCTCCGGGCGAGCGCCCAGGCCAGCGCATCCTCGCGCCCGCCCCCTCCCACGAGCAGGACTTTCACGTCGAGCCACCCCGCGTCCGGAAAGCGCGATTATTCCACGTGCAAATCGGGGGGTCAACGAGGGCGCATACACCGCGAGCCGTTGCCGCGACCCGGCAAGGACCCTAGACTCGACGCGTGGTCGCGACGATCTCGGCCGGCTTCGGCCTCGTGGTCTCCTCGCTCCTCATGGGGCTGCTCGAGTCACACTTCCGGCGCCTCCGGCCGTGGGATCGGCCGCGATGGGTGCTCACGCCGGCGTTCGCGCTCGTGTGGACCCCCGCCCGGCGCGTCGTCCTCGTGATAGGGCTCGGCGCGATACTTCGAGGCTCCCGGCCGGCCGCCGCGGCGACCGCGGGGGCGCTCTTCGCGATGCTCGTCTACCTGAGGTGGGTGCGGTCGGAAGGGCACGCCCGCAGGCACCTCGAAAAGGTCGTCGAGAAGGTCCGTCGAGGCCGAACGGGGGGAGGAGTCGCTGAGACCATGCGGACCGTTCTCTTCGCCCGGCACCCCGAGTGGGGCGCCGATCTCATCCAGCGAATCATCGACGACCACCCGGATCCGCGCTCGTTCGCACGCACGGTCGTGCGGCTGGAGCGACAGGCGTTTCCGGGCCGCTGAGCACCGGGACGGCCGACCGGGCCGAGGGGACGCGGCGCGCTTCGCGGGTTCAGTGGGGACAACTGCCGGAGCCGCAGCAGGTCTTGGTCGTGTCCGCGTCGCTCGAGGTCTTCGTTTTGGACTCGCCCTCGCTCGGTTTCGACACGGCCTTCGAACTGGAGTAATCGCTGATGAACCAACCGCCGCCCTTGAGCTGGAACGAGCTTCGCGATATCAGCTTCTCGAGCGGCCCGGAGCACTCCCGGCACGTTTTGAGAGGGCGATCACTGAATTTTTGGATCACCTCGAAGGCGTGCCCACAGGACTTGCACCGGTACTCGTAGAGCGGCATCGATCGAACCTCCCGAAACTAGTCGAAAAGACGATAGAATCGCAAACCTGCTCTGTCAAGGAGCGAGGGGGTGGGCGTGGCGTTTCGGCCGTTTTTCGGGGCCGGCGAGAAGAGGTACCTGGGCCGGGCCATCACCCTCGCTGAGGATCTCACCGGGAGGTTCTACTGCATCCCGGGTCGGGAGTGGCCCCGGTACCCGTACGAGCTGAAGACCCTGGCGGACGGCCCCGGTCCCGCGGCACCCGCGTTCGCCGACGTGGTCCGGCTGGTGCCGGATCCCTTGGCGTTCCGGCCGGCGAGCGTCCACCAGCTGTTCCGGATCCGCCTCCGGGACGATGCGATCCTGGAAGCGGCGGAGCAGCGGAGCGACGGGATCGAGCTGTTTCCGCTGCTGCTCTACGTCGTGACCCACGAGTTGGTTCACGTGGTGAGATTCGGGGCGGGTTTCGCCAACTTTCGCGTCGCCGAGCACCGCCGGCGGAAGGAGGAAGAGCGGGTCCACGCGATCACCCGCGGCGTCCTTCGCCCCGTGGTCGACGCGCCGCTTCGTCGGGTGTTCGAGGCCTACGGGGACGAGACGGCGGCCCTTGCGCTTCCCGACTGCGCGTCCCCGAAGTAGCTTGCGAGCGCGCTCGCAAGCCCACGGGCGAGACGCTCCCGATCCTGGGCCGAGCCGAGCAGCGCCGCGTCCTGGGGGTTGTTCAGGTTGACCATCTCGACGAGGACCTTGGCCGGGACTGCGTTGCCCCTGAGGACCGCGGGAAGCCAGGTCTTCCGCCCGCGGATGACTCGATCGCGCACCGGATGGTACGGTTGCACGGGAAGATCCTCCCTGCGGAACGCATCCACGAGACGGGTGGCAAGCCGCCTCGAGACCGCCTCGGAGCGGACGAGGTCCCGTCGAGTGAAACGAATCGTCGGCGCCTCTCGGACCTCCTTGAAGCGGAGGTAGTCGCCACCGGTCTCACCGTGGATGCCACGCCGGAACCGCTGGCCGGGTACGTAGACCATCAGGCCCCGCAGCGAAGGATGGCGGGAATCGGCGTGAAGCGACAGGAACACGACCCGGTCCGGAGTCGTGCCGTTCCGGACCGCCTTTCTCAAGACGGAGTTCGCCAGATACCACCTGAGATTGACCGCCACCGAGGACTCGCCCTCTTCCCTAGCGCTGAAGGGCGGGTCGGTCCGGAGCGTTCCCATTCGGTTCGACTCGAGCCGGTCCCCCTCCGAAGGCCGGAATCCGGTGCCAGGATCCTCGAGCGTCATGAACACGCGGGCAGCGGTCTCCCTCTCGAGCTGCACCTTGAGGCGGCACGCGACGTCGTACACGCCATCGTGCTCCGTGAGGCCGTGGCTCATCGTGCCGACGTCTCGGCCGCCGTGTCCAGGATCGATGACCACGAGTACGCCGTCGAGGCGGCGGTCGGCGGCGCGGACCGGTTGCCGCGCCAGTTCGTCCGCCATCTCCCGCTTCGCCGCCTCGTTCTCGCGGCGTCGCGGCTGGTCCTTCGGCAGGTACTCGGGCTCCAGCAGTTCGAACGGGATCCGTACCTTGAATCCGATCGGGATGTCGGTGACGTCCGGGATGCCCGACCGGACTGCCAGCTCCGCCGCGACCGCGTTCACGTCGTCTGGATCGGTGCGCCCGGTGAAGCGGACGACGACGGCGGAGTAGAGCGCCTCGCCCGCCTTGAGGCGGTAGCCGGCGAAAGGACCCCCATCGTCCTGGCCGTAGGAGAGCGCCCCGTCGTCGGAGGACGGGCCGGACAAGAGCGATCGATGAAGGAGCGCGGCGGGCACGTGGACGACCTGGCCTTGCGACAGGTCGGGGGAGCCCAAACCGTCGGCACGGGCGATCTCCCGGAACTTCCCTCCGTCGCCCGTGAACCACTCCGCGACTTGCCACAGCCCCTCGTCGGGCGTGACCAGGCGACCCGCGCGGGCGACGTGGACAAAGACGTCACCTTCCAGTCGGTCCAGGGGGAACTGGTTGAGCAGAACGAGCGCGCGGTAATCGTCGTTCAGCAGGTCGAACGGGATCGCGACGTCTCGCCCGGGCTCGGCGGCCTCATGACCGTCAAGGCGCGCGAGAGCTCCCGCGGCGGATTTCGGTTGGGAGGTATACGTCCTCGCCAAGGTGGTCCAGGCCTGTCGAGTCGAGGGTCGTAAGACGAGCTCGAGCTCGCAACCGTTCCGGACGCGTATCCGCAAGTCTCTGGCCAGGGCCAGTTCGTCGGACGGGGCCGCGGGCGAAGCCGGCTCGGCCGCGATGGGAACTCTCGGCCCCCGAGCGGTCGATCCGGACGTCACGAGGAGCATCGCGAGGCAGCTCCACAACACCCCGGTGACTCTCCCCGCGTCGATCCGCACGTCGGCCTCCGACCGGCATGATAGCCGACGCCTGCTGCGCCCCGCGCCGTGCAATGCGCCGCGCGAAAGGTCCGCTCAGAAGTCGGGGGTGATGCGGAATCGGTAACCGGCGGGTGGATCTCCCACCGTGACGTCGAAGCTCGAGGTCGCCCGGCGGCTGGCGAAGATCCGCTCCGTGCGCGCGAGCACGTTCGGACCTTTGGCACCCGGTAGCGATCCGGTCACGTCGACCTCAAGCTCGGCGATGTCGCCATCGAGGCGCACCGGCGTGAGCGTCAGGCGAAGCGACTCCCGCCCGTCCCCCTCTCCCCGAGTGAACGAGTACTCGACTCCCTCGTGCAGGAAGCTCACGAGGCGGTCGGTTTCGAGCGGCACCGAGCGCTCCCCGTCCCTGCGCTCGACGGCGAGGAGGAAGACGACCGGGGCACCGACTCTGCGCCGGCTCGCCAGCACGGGCCTCTCGATCTCCTCCGCCTGGATGGACAGCACGAGGCGCCGACGGCCATCTTCCATAACATCGAAGAGACCGGTGCTCCCTTCGGCCAGCGTCAGCAGCCGGCTGGAGCGGATGGGCGGCGTGCCCTCGCTTCGGAGGGTGGCGTCCAGCTGCAGCGTGATTCCACGATCTCCTGCCACCTCCTCGATCACGACGTCGAGGGCGAGATCGAGGGGCGGTCCGGACGGCGACCACGCGAGCGACGTCTCCAGGGAGCCCGGGTCCTCGCGCGTTGCCTCCACGGAGATCCGGTCCCCAGAGCGGGTCTCGCCGGCCTCGACGATCAGAGGGGTGACGTCGATCCTGAGCGCCGTCTCCCGGCGCAACGCGTCGCCGGCCCGGTCCGCGCCGATTGCCACGAGAAGGGAAACCGCGGCGGCGACGACCCGCGGGTCGGGCCCACCGGAACCCAGGCGGAGGATGCGTATCGCCATCACCGGGGTTTATCATATGGTCCCCGTGGCCGTTGACAAGTCGGACCTAGGCACCTAAGCTTGGAGTTGTCCAGGCGGAGAGGTAGGGATGGCCTGGCAGGGAGGAGGAATGCCGAGGGTGCGCGCGAGCGGTACGGCGTTCCTGCCCGGGCTTCTCCTCATCGTCGTCATCATCATCGTAGGCGGCCCGGCGTTCGCGACGAGCGACCTCGTCGCGCCGGCGCTCCACGGGATCGTCACGGATGCCCTGGGCGGAGCGCTCGGCCAGGTCGAAATCCTCGTGCTGGGCGACGCTGCGGCCGAGGCCCCGTTGGCGGTCGCCCGCTCGGATGACCACGGCCGGTTCATCGTGGACGGTCTCGCACCGGGCATCTACAGGGTCGCCGCGGTCAAGGAGGGGTATCTCGCGTTCCTGGGCCGATTCAACACGATGTTCCGCCCGTCCCTCGACATGGTGCTCCGGCCGGCGCCACCGGAATCGAGCGGTGCGGCCGTGCCGCCGAAGGACGCCTCGTGGATCCTGAGGCTACCGGAGCGCAGCCTCCTGCGTGAGACCGATGCGTCCGTCTTGTTACGCCGGGAGCCGGACGCGGCAGCCCGGGTCGCCGGCTCGGCGCTCTACGACAACCTCGAAGGTCGGGTGGACCATCTCGTCGACCTGAGCGTTCCTCTCCCGGGGTCTCCACGCGAGAACACCGGGGCAGGAGGTGCTGAGACGCGTATGAGCATGGCGAGCGCGATCGGTCGGATCGCGAGCGTGCGGGTCCGCGGCGAGCGCCAGAGCTTCGACCGGGTCGCGACGAAGAACGGGGAGGAAGAGTCCGCCAGCCGGGACGCCTCGTCGTTCTTCGTCGAAGCCTCCTGCGCCACGGGGCGCGACGCCAATCTCGCGATGAAGGCCAGCTACGCCCAGGGTGATCTGGACGTGATCGGTGGGGCCTCGAGCCCCGACGGCGGCTTCCGCCATGCGAGGCGATCGTGGGGCTACGACGCGACGTGGTCCACCCAGCTCGACGAGGCCTCGCGCCTTGCCGTGAAGGTCGGCTATCTCGACACGCTGGCAAGTCTTCCGGAAGGTCGGTTCGTGGGCGCGGCGTTCGCGGGCGCTGACGGGTCGCGTCGCCCGTTCCTGAGCCGCGCGATGGCGGCCGGCGGCTCGTACGAGAGCCTCGCCGCCATGCGCCACCAGGTCCGCGTTGACGTGGAGGCGACTCTCCAGGACCTTCCGCTGCCGAGGAGCCTTGCGGCAGGCGACGGCATCGCGGTCATGCCCGCCAGTCCCGCGGGATGGAACGTGCGGGTGCGGGCCGAGGATCAATGGGTGCTCTCGGCGCCTCTGGCCCTCGTGTACGGACTGGGATACGTGAGGGGCTCCGACGCTCGGCAAACATCCGTCGTGGAGCCGCGCGTCGGCGGCGTATGGACCGACGGGGCCTGGCGCGCGCGCCTGGTGGTTCTCTACGACCTCTCCACCGCCGGCGCCACGCCCCCTTGGTCCGACGTTCCCGAGCCCCCGGGGATACGACGGGCGCCCGCGTTCGGTTACGACGCGGAGGTCGACGTACGTTTGCCGTGGGGCCTTGGTCTCAAGGGAGCAAGGAGCTTCGAGCCCGTCGCGTTCGACGCCGCAGGGGCCGTTTTCGAGCGCATCGATCCCGGCTTCACGCCGCTGTACGCGGCCGACGGGAGCGTCAGCGCCGAGCGTAACAGCCTCACGTTCTCCCGGGAGGCGGGCGGCGTGACGACGTACCTCAAGCTCATCAGCGGAAGCGCCGACGGCACGCTCGCACAGGTGTTCCCGTTCGAGGTTCCCTTGCAGCTCCTCGCCGATCGTCACCTCCGGTACGACGGGGCCCGCGTCGGAGTGCGCGTCGCGGCGTCCGGGACCGACGTTTCTGCCGAGTTCAGGAGGGTCGAGGACACTGCCGCGATCGATCCAGGAGCCGAGCGCACCGCGCAGGAATTCGTCGAATTCCAGCTGGCCCAGGATCTGCTGCGCGGGGAGCCTCGAGGGATGTCTTGGCGGTTCCTCTTCGCCGCGCGGACGGCGCCCCAGCGGCAGGCCGCCGACGCCGATCCACCGGCCGCCGCCGGATTGAGGACGCTCGCTGCACTGAGCCGGAGAGTGAGCGCGGGCCTGTCCCTGACCTTCTGACCGATCGGGCGCCGGTCACGGTCGTCCATGGATCGAACGGGACGGCCGAATGCTAGGCGTGGCCGCGACGCATCGCATCCAAAACTCCGGAGATGCACGGGTGAATTCAAGGAATTGAACGAGGTGTGATCCGCTGGCGGCGGCGGGGCGTTGGCGCGATGATTAAGCCGCACCCGGTCAACGACTTGATCGAAGGCACCCGATGGCGCTCCATGGCCCGGCGATTGCTGGGTACCCTGGTAGGGTCCGCTCCTGCGCAGGAGTAGCAACGCGATGCTGAAACGGGCCGGCGGGTCCAGGCCTTGGGTCATATCGGGCTTGGTCTGCCTGCTCGTGGTCTTCGGAACCGTTTCCTTCGTTCGCCGGGTCACGAGTCGCGTTCCGGAGGTCGGTGCCGACTGGGTTCAGGGACCCGGGGGGCCCGTGGTGGCCGCGGTGGAGCCGGAGAGCCCGGCGCAGGCGGCGGGACTGCTGCGCGGCGATCGGCTCGAGCGCGTCAACGGCGCCGAGGTCGCGAGCGTGCTCGACGCCGCATCGGTGGCGTGGGGGCTCCGAGCCAACGGCACGGTCCTCGTCGACGTGGACCGCGGGGGCACGCGGCTGACGCTCGAGATCCGGCCCGCAGCCCGCGTGGAGGTCCCCCCGCTCTACGGCTTCCTCGGTCTCGTAGCGGTCGCGTTCCTCGCCTCCGGCGTGTTCGTCGCGCTGCGCTGGCCGACGGTGCGGGGCGGAACCGCGTACGCGGTCTTTTGCGGACTGCTGTTCGCGCATCTGGTCCTGAGCCATACGGGCCGAGCCGATGCTCTCGACTGGGCGGTCTACGGGGCGGACGTGGCGGCAGGGGCCCTCGCGCCGGCCGTTCTGATCCACCTCGTGTACGTCCTCTCGCGCCGAACGGTGACGGGGAGGCGAGTCGGGCTCGGGCTCGCGTACGTCACCGCGGCGGGGATCGTCGCCGCCGCGGGTTGGCTGGTCGCGTTCGGCGGGGCGCTCCGGCTCCGGAATCCCGTGGCGGCCGTGGAAGGGATCGATCGGGCGGAGGTTGGATTCCTCGGCGTCGCGGCTCCGCTCGCCGCCTGGCTCCTTTTCCAGGCGTATCGCAGGACCGCGTCGCCGCTCCATCGAAGTCAGCTCCGCTGGATGCTCTGGGGCGTCGCGATCGGCCTGCTCCCGTTCGTCGCGATCTACGTCCTTCCGTGGGCGGCCGGGGCCGGGGTGCCGGAGTGGGCGGATCTGGCGGTGTTCCCGATGCTGGTCGTTCCTGGCGCGTTCACGGTCGCGTTCGCCCGGTACCGGCTCAACGACCTCGACACGCTGCTCCGACGCATGCTTGCGGAGGCCGCCTCCGCGTTCCTCACTCTGGCGGCTTATGCGGCGGCCGCCGAGTTCCTTCACCGGGCCGCGGGTGGCGTGCTGCCCCTGTCGTGGAGCGGAGTGCGCTACCTGGCGATCCTGCTCGCCGCCGTCAGTTACCCGACCATCCGCCTCTGGGTGCGAAAAGGGGTGGACCTCGCGTTCTACCGGAGCCGATACAGCTACCGCGCGACCCTCCTCGACTGGGCTCGGGAATTGAGCGCGGAGACCCATCTCGAGACGCTCCTCGATCGGCTCCGGGGCCGCCTCCGCGAGACCCTCGGAGTGCCGGACGCGCGGGTCCTCGTGCGGGGCGAGGGCGACGTCTTCGAGGTCGCGGGCGCGGAGGACGGTCCCTCGACCGTCGTCTTGCCGCGGGGACATCTCGAGACCCTCGGCAGCGGCCATCACGTCGTCCTCGAGGAGCGCGAGTTGGCGGAGCTTCCGTGGGCGCGCCACCTCGTCGCGATGAAGGTGAAGGGACGGCTCCGTGCGGTCCTCGCCGTCGCCGACCGGGAGGATCCGGAGGAGCCCTTCTCCAGCGAGGACCGGTCCTTGCTCGCAACGCTCGCAGCGCACGCGGCGACCGCGATCGAGGCCGCCCGACTCGTCCGCGAGGTCCGCAAACACGCCGAGCACGTGGAGCGTCTCAAGGCGAGCCAGGAGCGGATTCTCGAGAGCAGCGGGGTCGGGCTCCTCCTGATGGACGACGACGGCACGATCCTCGCGTGGAACCGCACACTCGAGGCGATGTACGCGCTCTCGCGCGCGGAGGCGATCGGTCGCAGAATCGACGAAGTGTTTCCCCTCCACGCCGTCCGCAGGGTCCAGCGCGAGATCGCCCGACTGCCGGACAAGAGCGAGGCGCGCATCTATCGGTACAACCTGGTGAACCGTGCGGGGCGGCGGATCGTGGTCAACCTGACGATCTCGCCCCCGGGCGGCAGCGGGGAAGGCGCGGCGGGGCGCGTCGTGACCTTCGACGATGTCACCGATCAGGTGAAGCTCGAGGAGCAGGTGCTCCGGCAGGAGCGTCTCGCGTCGCTCGGGCTCCTCGCGGCCGGAGTGGCGCACGAGGTCAACACTCCGCTCACGGGGATCTCGAGCTACACCCAGATGCTCCTCGAGGAGATGCTCCCCGACGACCCGAGGCGCGCGATCCTGGAGAAGATCGAAGCCCAGAGCCGGCGCGCGTCGAGCATCGCGAATTCCCTCCTCAACTTCGCGCGCCCGGAACGGTCTGCCTACGAGGAGCTCTCCCTGAACGACACGGTCACCGAGGTCCTGCGCCTGTTCGAGCCGAAGATCCGCGAGCGCGGTATCCGGCTCGAGACCTCGCTCGCCGCGGACCTCCCCCCGATCCACGGCCACAAGGGGAAGGTGCAGCAAGTTCTGCTGAACCTCCTCCTCAACGCCAGGGACGCCGTCGAAGAGGGGGGGCGGGTCTCGGTCACGACCGAGGTGCGCGAGGGCGCGGTGGCGCTCCAGGTGGTGGACGACGGCGTCGGGATCGCGGAGGAGGACCTTCCGCGGATCTTCGACCCGTTCTTCACCACGAAGGGAAGGGGCAGGGGAACCGGCCTCGGGCTCTCCATCAGCTACGGGATCGTCCGGGAGCACGAAGGGGAATTGTCCGTGGAGAGCGTCCCCGGCGAATGGACCCGCTTCCGCGTGGAGTTCCCGCTCGCCCGACCCGCCGAGGCGCTCGCCTGAAAGCTGCTACAATCCGGCCCCGATGCAGCGAGCGAGCGCAGATACCCCGTCGGGACGCGTGCTCGTCGTCGACGACGAGCCGGTCGTCGGAGACGTCCTCAAGACCCTCCTGGCGTCGGAAGGACACGCGGTCGACGTGGCGTCGGACGCCGCCACCGGGCGCACCCTCCTCGAGAGCAGCGGGCCGTGGGACGCCCTGTTGCTCGACGTGATGCTCCCGGACGCGGACGGGCTCGATGTCCTTCGATGGGTTCGGGAGCGGGCGCCCGACCTCGCGGTGGTGATGATCACCGCCTTCGGCTCCGTCGAGAACGCCGTCGCCGCCATGAAAGCCGGTGCGTTCCACTATTTGACCAAGCCGTTCAAGAACGACGAGGTGCGGCTCCTGGTCGCGAAGGCGGTTCAGACGACCCGGCTCCGGATGGAGAACAAGGACCTCAAGCGCGCCCTGGAGCAGCGATACAAATTCGAGAAGATCATCGGCAAGTCCCGCGCGATGCAGGAGATCTACCGGTTCATCGAGCAGGTGGCTCCCAGCCGCTCGACGGTGCTCGTTCAAGGGGAGAGCGGAACCGGCAAGGAGCTGGTCGCCCAAGCGCTCCACCGCCGGAGCTCCCGCGCCGGCGGGCCGTTCGTCGTGGTAAGCAGCCACAGCATCCCGACGGAACTCCTCGAGGACAACCTGTTCGGGCACGTCCGCGGCGCGTTCACGGGAGCCGCCGGCTCCAAGCCCGGCCTCCTGGAGGTGGCCGACGGCGGCAGCGTGCTGTTCGACGAGATCAGCACGGTGTCCCCCGAGGTCCAGGTCAAGCTCCTCCGCGTGATCCAGGAGAAGGAGTTCCTCCCGCTCGGGGCCGTGGAGAGCCGGATCGTCGACGTTCGGATCCTCGCCGCGACCAACGAAGACCTCAAGACTCTCGTGGACCAGGGCCGGTTCAGGGAGGATCTGTACTACCGCCTGAACGTCATCAGCATGACCCTCCCTCCCCTCCGCAAGCGGATGGAGGACGTCCCGATCCTCGTGGAGCACTTCCTGCAGCGATCCAACGAGGAGAACGGGAAGCACGTCGAGCGGGTGTCGACGGAGGTGCTCGAGCGCTTTCTGGCCTATCCATGGCCTGGAAACGTCCGGGAACTGGAAAACGTCGTCGAGCGGGGAGTGGTCCTGGCCCGTGGCCCGGAGATCGGCGTCGACCTCCTACCCAAGGAGATGCTCGAGAAGACCGTCCTCCCGGAGGCCGCGGCCTTGCCGGAAGGAATGAGCTTCTATGACGCTGTCGACCGCTACGAGCGGCATCTGATCGAGTCGGCCCTCAGGAGGACCGGGGGAATCCAGAAGCAGGCGGCCGACATCCTGGGGCTCAAGGCGACCACCCTCAACGAGAAGATCAAGCGGCTCGGCATCGTCGTCTGAGCTCGGGGGGAACCCCCGACGAGCAAGCCTCCCGAGCGAATGGCGGGCGGGCAACCGGAACGTCGCGGCGACGGGCCCGGCATGGGGCAGGGCGCTGCGATTCTGCAGCAGCCGATGCCGATTCGGGGATGCGACCGGGCCGGATCCGTCAATATTCATCATTGAACCGGGCGAAAGCACGTCCGGGTTGACGGAACCGGAGGCCAGTGGTACATAAGCTCGCGGCGGCGCGGACTCTCGTTGCCGATCCTCAAGGAGCCCAAGGGGCAAACGGATGAGGGGCTCGTCCGAAGGCCGGACGGAGGATCGCGAAGCGGGGGTGCGCTTCTCGGGAGGAGGCTCATGAAATTCCTGCGGACGTTTCTGGCTGCGGGGTTCGTCATCGTCGCGGTGACCACCGTGGCGGCGCAGACGGGGGGCCTGAGGGTCACGGTGTACGACGCGGCGGACAAGAGTCCTCTCCCCGGCGTCACCGTGGTTTTGAGGAACTCGCAGCAACTCGTGGCCACCACGACGGTGATCACCAACAAGAACGGCGTGGCGGACTTCCCGGTCCTCCGTGCCGGTGGCGGTTTTTCCCTCGAAGTCTCGTTTCCGGGGTACGGCAAGCAGCAGCTGCCGAACATCCGGGTCGCGATCAACCAGGTCCAGAACGTCTCCTTCATCCTCGCCCCGGAGATGACCGAGAAGGTCGTGGTCGAGGGGAAGAAGGAGACCGTGGACCTCGATAAGACATCGACGTCGACGAAATTCGGCGAGGACTTCATCCAGGACCTGCCCGTGCAGGGGCGGTTCTACCAGAACATGTTGACGATGGCCGCCGGCGTGCAGGACCCGAGCGGTGGCGGGAACCCCAACGTCAACGGCGCTCGCAACGTGGACTTCA